>CANCPZ010000131.1 GCA_947380175.1 Bacteroidota bacterium
TTATGGTAACGGAATGCTCCCTGAGTTAAATTCGGCTTCACATAAGGATGATTTGCCAGAAAACGACATTTTTGTTCAAGGGGAAAATGATGGCAGTTTTGATTTGAATGATTACATATTGTTTTATGGAAAAGGGCCAAATAAATGGAAAATTAATAATACATCCTGTCCGACATTTGTACACGAAATAAATTTATATTCTGATTCTGCATATTATTTTATTTCTATTGACCAAGGTGTTGGTAAGCGTATCCAACCCCAATCAATATCAACTTTGCCTGCCACTAAAATTGTAACAACATTTGATGATTATGCTTTCCATGAAAATGAAAATGTTAATTTTCTTAAATCAGGTAGACAGTGGTTTGGTGAATATTTTGACAACATTTCTTCTTACAATTTTTCTTTTTCTTTCCCAAATATTGATATGGGTTCATTGGTAAATGTAAAAGCTAGCCTTGCTTCGCGTTGTATTAATTCTAGTGCTAGTTATATAATCAGTAGCCAATCGGGCAATTCTACCCTTTCTATTCCTTTAACAGCAGGCGATTCATACTCGCCATATGCAAATATTTCTTCTACTTGTTATTCTTTTACTCCTTCTAGTTCTTCTGTTTCAGTTAATATTACAAAACAAACATCCGATGCTGTTGCTTGGCTAAATTACATTGAAATGAATGTACGACGTCAACTCATCTTGGATGGAAACCAAATGGCCTTCAGAGACATTAAATCTGTTGGTATAGGAAATGTTGCGCAATACAATATTTCGAGTTCTTATCCTATCCAGATTTGGGATGTTTCTGACCCTAGCAATGTTTTACTCCAAACAACAAATCACGCAGGAACAAATTATCAATTCTCTTTGCCATCAGATGAACTTAAAGAGTTTGTTGCTTTTAATGGCTTAGAATTCAATACACCTTCTGCTTCTGGAATAATAGCTAACCAGGATTTGCATTCGCTTTCAAATAAAGATTTTATTATTATTTCGCATCCTGATTTTTATAGCGAAGCAATGCAGCTAGCTTTATACCATGAACGAAAAGATTCCTTATCTACCATTGTTGTTACACCCCAACAAATTTACAATGAATTTTCATCGGGATCTCAAGACGTTTCTGCAATTCGAAATTTTATAAAAATGTTTTATGATAGGGCGTCAAACGCAAGTGAAATGCCTAAATACCTGCTTTTTTTTGGTGACGGATCGTACGACAATAAAAAAAGATTCAGTAACAACACCAATTTTATTCCAACTTACCAATCTGTAAATTCTACTACACTTACATTATCATACGTGTCAGACGATTTTTATGGATGCTTAGATGATAATGAAGGTCTTATTTCTTCAAACAACAGCTCAGATGCAATAGATGTTGGAATTGGTCGCTTTCCTGTAAAATCAAAATCAGAGGCAATTGAAGCCATAAACAAAGTGTTTGGGTATACAAAATCCGGTGTGCCTCCTACAAATAATTTGACTGTATGCACTAGCCAAACTTCTAATTCGCCTTTCGGGGATTGGCGAAACACTTTGTGTTTTATTGGAGACGATGAAGACGGGGGGTTGCACGAATCGCAATCAAATCAGTTAGCAACTATGGTTGACACTTCGAATAATAATTACAATGTTGATAAAATATTTTTAGATGCATACACTCAAGAGGCTACTCCCGGTGGTAATCGATACCCTTCTGTTAATGATGCTATAAACAAGCGAGTTGAAAAAGGGTGCTTGGTAATAAACTATACTGGTCACGGAGGAGAGGTAGGTTTAGCACACGAACGAATTGTTGAACTATCTGATATAAGCAAGTGGAATAACATTAATAATTTGCCTTTATTTTTTACCGCTACCTGTGAATTTAGTCGTTGGGATGACCCCTCTAGAACTTCAGCAGGCGAGCAAGTTTTTTTGAATCCGAATGGTGGTGGAATAGCTTTATTTACAACAGTTAGATTGGTATACGCAACACCAAATTTTAGTTTAAATCAAGATTTTTATAAAGCGTTATTTGTTCCTATAAATGGAAAAATGCCTCGTTTAGGAGATTTGTATGAATATATGAAAGTACGTCCAAATGGCTATTCTACTAATGGAAGGAATTTTACCCTACTCGGTGATCCGGCATTGACATTAGCTTATCCAAAATACGATGTTTCAACGGATACGATAAACACAACGGCTATTTCGGCTTTAAGTTTAGATACATTAAAAGCACTTTCAACAATTACCATTTGCGGTGCGGTAAAAGACAAAAATGGAGTTATTTTAAATTCATACAATGGTGTTATTTATCCAACTGTTTACGATAAACCGCAAAAAATAACTACGCTATCCAATGATGGGCCTTCTGCAAGCCCTCCTTATACATTTAGTCTTCAAAAAAATATTTTATACAAAGGCAAAGCAAGTGTTAGTAATGGTAAATTTAAATTCACTTTTGTTGTACCTAAGGATATTGCTTATCAATATGGAATTGGTAGAATAAGTTATTATGCAGAAAATGGTTACGAAGACGCAAATGGATCTTATGAAAAAATTATAATTGGAGGTTCGAATAATTCTGCCTCTATAGATACAAAAGGTCCCGAAATTAACTTGTATATGAATGATACTAAATTTATTTTTGGTGGGTTAACAAATGAAAAACCAGATTTGTTTGCACACCTAAAAGACGATAATGGCGTAAATACGGTAGGAAGTGGTATAGGACATGACATTACAGCTGTATTGGATGCTAATACAGAAAAATCAATTGTTCTAAATGATTTTTATCAAGCTGATTTAAATAGTTACAAAAGTGGAACTATTCGCTATCCGTTTTCTGATTTAAGTGATGGAAAACACACGTTAAACTTAAAGGTGTGGGATGTTTACAACAACTCTTCTCAATCCTATACTGAATTTGTTGTAGCAAAATCTGCTACATTAGCCCTTAGTCACGTATTAAATTATCCCAATCCGTTCACAACAAAAACACAATTTTATTTTGAACAAAATCAATGTTGTCAGGTGTTAGATGTTCAAATTCAGATATTTACTGTTGCAGGGAAATTAATTAAAAATATCGATCAATTTGTTTATGCTGAAGGGTTTCGCTCAGAACCTATAGAGTGGGATGGACACGATGACTTTGGCGATAAAATTGGAAAAGGGGTTTATGTTTATCGCATTAAAGTGAAAAACAGTGAAGGTATTACTGCAGAAAAATATGAAAAATTAGTGATATTAAATTAAATTTTATCCCTGAGCAATAAACCAAAGAAATAGATGTTTATTAAACGAGTAGAAAATAAAAACTATTATTGTTTAGTAAGAATATTATTATCTTAGCATCCCAAAAAATAAAGAATGAAACAACCAAATAAATTTATAAGAAGTTTTATTATTATTATCGTTGTTATCGTCTTATGCAAGCATAAGTTAGAGGCGCAAACAACTATGAAAACGATTGACGAAATAAATAATCAATTAAATACTATTACAACAGCGGTTCCATTTCTTTTGATTTCGCCCGATTCAAGAGCAGGGGGAATGGGAGATGCTGGCGTTGCTTCATCGCCAGATGTAAATTCAATTCACTGGAATCCTTCTAAATTGGCTTTTGCAGATAAAAAAATGGGAATAGGGGTTTCATACACTCCTTGGTTAAGAGCATTGGTGCCTGATATAAATCTTGCTTATTTATCTGGTTATTATAAAACAAAAAAACGAGGAACAATAGCGGCATCATTGCGTTATTTTTCATTAGGAGATATTACTTTTACGGATAATAATGGAACTGTAACAGGTCAGTTTAGACCAAATGAATTTGCGCTTGACGTTGCTTATGCAACTAAACTTTCTAAAACTTTTTCTGTTGGAGGGGCGTTTCGCTACATTAATTCAAATTTAACTGGTGGTACATTTGTTGAGGGTTCAGCAACGCATCCTGGACGAACCATTGCGGTGGATATTTCGGCATTGTATCGTAAAGAAAAAATTAAACTTGGCGATAAAAAGGCTGTATTAGGAATAGGAATAAATGTTTCAAACATAGGCGCTAAAATATCTTATTCCGATAGGGGAGGAAAAAATAATTCAGACTTTATTCCAATCAATTTAAGATTGGGAGGTTCTTTAACGGTGCAATTAGATGAATACAATAGCTTTGCAGTAGTAGCAGATGTAAATAAATTATTAGTACCTACGCCTCCAGTTTATAAGCACTCGTATGATACAGCAGGAGTTGACCAAGGCGTTGCTTACGATAAAAATGGAGATCCATTAATTGCATTCGGAAAGGATCCACACAGAGGTGTTGCAGAAGGGATATTCGGTTCTTTTAATGATGCTCCAGGAGGAAGCAAGGAAGAGATGAAAGAAATCAATTATTCGATTGGCATGGAGTATTGGTATAACAAATTATTTGCTGTAAGAGCGGGTTATTTTTATGAAAATCCATTAAAAGGTAATCGTAAATATTTTACACTGGGCGCTGGTGTTAGGTATAATGTTTTCGGATTAGATTTTGCATATCTTATTCCTACACAACAAAGAAATCCTCTCGAAAATACATTGCGCTTTTCACTTACATTTGATTTTGATGCCTTTAAGGCACAAAATGATGATGCTGCAAAAACAGAGTAATAAATGTTGTAAAAAAAATTCAAGCACATTAATTTATTCTTTGAATATGCTTTATCATCAACAAAATCAGCTCAAACCAGAGACTACTTTAAAATTCCAATAAAGAGTTATAGACATAGACAACGAATACTAAAAAAGCCCCAATAAATCTATTGAGGCTTTTTTAGTAATGTGAATTTTATTATCCTACCATTTTCTTTACAAGATCTGCAGCTTCCTGCAAAGCTATCGCAGAATAAACTTTTAATCCTGATTCATCTATAATCTTTTTTGCTTCAACAGCGTTTGTTCCTTGCAAACGAATGATAATAGGAACATTAATTGTACCCATATTCTTATATGCATCCACAATACCTTGAGCAACTCGATCACATCTCACAATTCCACCAAAAATATTTACAAGAATTGCTTTAACATTTTTATCTTTTAAAATAATTCTAAACGCTTGTTCTACACGTGCGGCATTTGCAGTGCCCCCTACATCTAAGAAGTTTGCAGGATCTCCTCCGGAAAGCTTAATAATATCCATTGTTGCCATTGCTAATCCTGCACCATTCACCATACAACCAACATTTCCATCTAACTTCACATAATTCAATCCGTGCTCCCCTGCCTCAACTTCTGCTGGATCCTCTTCTGTTTTATCACGCAAAGCTAATAAATCAGGATGGCGAAACAATCCATTCCCATCCAAAGAGACTTTAGCATCAACAGCAATAATTTTATTATCAGACGTTTTCAAAACAGGATTTATTTCGAACATTGAAGAATCTGTAGCCTCGTATGCTTTGTATAGTGCGGCGATGAATTTCGTCATACCTTTAAATGCCTCACCACTTAATCCTAGATTAAATGCAACTTTACGGCATTGAAAATCACGAAGACCTACTTTAGGATCAATTTCTTCTTTAAAAATTAAATGAGGAGTATCATGAGCTACTGTTTCAATGTCCATACCACCCTCGGTTGAATACATAATTGTATTTCTTCCTTTTGATCTATCTAACAAGACACTTACATAAAACTCTTTTGTCGGACTTTCACCTGGATAATATACATCTTGAGCAACCAAAACTTTATTTACTTTTCTCCCCTTTTCTCCAGTTTGCAAAGTTACCAAGGTATTCCCAATTATATTTTCAGAAATAGTTTTAACATCATCTAACGATTTTGCTAAAGCTACTCCACGCTGCTCTGTACCAACTATCTTACCCTTGCCTCTTCCACCTGCATGTATTTGAGATTTGACAACCCACCAACTTGTACCGGTGTTTTTTTGCATTTCTTTAGCCGCCTCTACCGCCTGTTCAGCTGTATCTGCAACAATACCTTCCTGTATAGCCACACCAAAACTTTTTAATACAGCTTTACCTTGATACTCATGTATATTCATAGGATATATTATTAATTTATAAGTCCAAAAGTATGTTTTTTCTTTATGAAATACTATATTACATAAAGAAAAAACATAAAAAAATCCTTTAACAAACTAATGATAAAGGATTCGAAAATATTTTCAGATAAACTAATTATCTTATTTTTTTGCGTAACGAGTTCTAAATTTATCAACACGACCTGCTGTATCAACCAATTTAACTTTTCCAGTATAAAAAGGATGAGACATGTGAGATATCTCCAATTTAACTACTGGATACTCATTTCCATCTTCCCATTTAATGGTTTCTTTGCTTTCTACACATGACTTTGTTAAAAATGAATAATCAATACTCAAATCTTTAAATACTACCAAACGATAGTTTTCTGGGTGAATTTCTGGCTTCATTGTATTATACTTTTTATTTTTAGGAATGCAAAGATAGTTAATCAAATCGAATTAACAATTATTATAGCTAATATTTAATTGAAAAAAAATCCACGGGTAAACATTAATCTCCCGAAATTTTTCCTCTAAAAATTTGTATTATAGTCAAAAATATGATTTTGATGTCAAAATAAAAAGTCCAGTTTTCAATATAATAAATATCATATCTTAATCTTCCAATCATTTTTGATGGCTGACTCGTTTCGCCTCGAAATCCTTTTATTTGCGCTAATCCAGTTATACCAGCCTTTACAAAATGCCGAAACATAAACTTATCTATTTCTTTAGAATATTTTTCAGTATGAGATAACATATGAGGCCTTGGTCCAACAACGGACATATTGCCAATCAAAACATTAAAAAATTGGGGTAATTCATCTAAACTACTTCTCCTTAAAAATTTCCCCACTTTGGTAATTCGTAAATCATTTTTAGTTGCCTGAAGTGTATTTGCTTCTAAATTAATGGCCATTGATCTGAATTTATAACATAAAAAAGGTTTGTTGTTTTTTCCTGAACGAAGTTGCTTGAAAAACACAGGACCTTTTGATGAAAACTTTATAAATATAGAAATAATGGGAAATAACCAAGGAAAAATTAATAAAATAACGATTGTTGAAAAAAAGATATCAAAAGTCCGTTTAATTATTTTATTCATAATATCCTCCAATGGAAAACTCCTCAAATTTAGAACTGGTATATTATCATAAAAATATATTTCAACTTTTTGCTTACCTATACTTCTAAAATCAGGAAGTATCTTAAGTTTTATAAGATTGTTGTCGGCGAAAGAAATTAGTTTTTGGGTTCTATTTTGGTCCTGATATGATAAAGAACAGTATATTTCATCTACATTGTTTTTTAAAACAAACGACTCTAATTCATCAAATTTGCCAATTCTATTTTTATAATTTTCATTATCATCAAAAAAACCCAAACATTTGTAGCCATATTCAGGATGAAGATTAAAGAAATTGTTCATTTCCTTACCAGCTCTTTCTCCTCCAGCGATAACAATTAATTTATAATTATACCCTTGCGTTCTGATGTGTTTCAAAAAAAACACAAACGAAAGCCTCCAAATAATTAAGCAAATAAAAAATAATGAATATTTAAAAATAAAGTGCTTTATCGAATCTGGTTCTTGTTTAAAAAGAACCATAAATGAAAAGATAAAAAAAACATGAAGAAGGCCTACTTTAAGTAAAGTATTAATTACTTCACTAATACGAACAACCCTATTGTAACCATAGGAATTTAAAATTGACG
>CANCPZ010000132.1 GCA_947380175.1 Bacteroidota bacterium
AAAACGGACGAATTCATCAATTGACTATTCGTTTCAATTATATTGATTCTACAAGCACAGGCACTATTAACCAGCATTTGGATTGGGTATTTCCAGAGCATAGATCTCAAGGGTTAAGTGGCGGAGAATCGATGGGAGAAAATTTCCCTGGTCAGGAATTCTTTCAATTTATTGGCAGTAGGTTAAGAAACAGTGATGCTTCTGCACAAAATGGAATTATAGCTAGAATAGCCGGCAAAGTTGATTTATTAATAGCTGTTGGTTCTGATGATCTAACAACCTTTATGGATGTTAGCAAACCTTCTACTGGTATTATTCAGGAAAAACCTGACTTTTCTAATATTACGAATGGAATAGGCATTTTTTCATCTCGTTATAATAAGCCACCGGGTAATATGAGTAAGCCTTTAGAGCCTACAAAGACATTGCCCTTTTTACTCAATGGCCAATACACAAATAACCTTAAATTTATCAGGTAATACGAATTATGCCTCTTTGTCATAATATTTAAGCGTCACAATTATATGTGACGCTTTTTTATGCCATAATTTCGGGTAAAGTATAGTGGCATAATGATTGAAATTGGCATAGCGTAAAAAAATAATTAATATAATAAATTAAATAAGATGAGTAAGATAATAGGAATTGATTTAGGAACAACAAACTCTTGTGTTTCTGTAATGGAAGGTAACGAACCTGTTGTAATAGCTAACAGTGAAGGAAAACGAACAACGCCTTCGATTGTTGCTTTTGTGGAAAATGGTGA
This sequence comes from Bacteroidota bacterium, assembly GCA_947380175.1. Lineage (GTDB taxonomy): Bacteria > Bacteroidota > Bacteroidia > 2-12-FULL-35-15 > 2-12-FULL-35-15 > 2-12-FULL-35-15. The sequence continues at coordinate 767 of CANCPZ010000132.1, forward strand.
ACGTAAAGTAGGAGATCCTGCTAAACGCCAAGCAATTACCAATCCAACAAAAACAATCTATTCTATCAAACGTTTTATGGGTCACACTTTTGATGAAGTTGTTAAAGAAACTACACGAGTTCCTTATAAAGTTGTTAAAGGTGATAATAATACACCTCGTGTAGAAATTGATGATAGAAAATACACGGCTCAAGAAATTTCAGCAATTATTCTTCAGAAAATGAAAAAAACTGCTGAAGATTATTTGGGGCATGAAGTAACAGATGCAGTTATAACAGTGCCTGCTTATTTTAATGATGCGCAACGTCAGGCAACCAAAGAAGCTGGCGAAATTGCTGGTTTAAAAGTAAAACGTATTATTAATGAGCCTACCGCTGCGGCTTTAGCATACGGACTTGATAAAAGAGGTAAGGAAATGAAAATTGTTGTGTTCGATTGTGGTGGTGGAACACATGACGTTTCTGTATTAGAACTTGGCGATGGCGTATTTGAAGTAAAATCTACAGATGGCGACACTCATTTAGGTGGTGATGATTTCGATCATAAAATTATTGACTGGTTGGTTTCTGAATTTAAATCAGAAAACGGAGGATTGGATTTGTCTAAAGATCCGATGGCTTTACAACGTTTAAAAGAAGCAGCAGAGAAAGCGAAAATTGAACTATCAAGTACTGCTTCTACTGAAATTAATTTACCTTACATTATGCCAGTTGATGGTATTCCAAAACATTTGGTTCGTACCTTAACAAAAGCAAAATTTGAGCAATTGGTTGACGATTTAATTAAACGTACTATTGAACCATGTAAAACAGCCTTGAAAAATGCAGGTTTAAGTGTAGGTGATATTGACGAAATTATTTTAGTGGGTGGTTCAACACGTATCCCTGCAATTGTTGAAGCTGTTCAAAAATTCTTTGGCAAAACTCCTTCTAAAGGCGTTAATCCTGATGAGGTTGTTGCTATTGGTGCTGCTATTCAAGGTGGTGTTTTAACAGGTGAAGTAAAAGATGTATTGTTATTGGATGTTACTCCTCTTTCGTTAGGTATTGAAACAATGGGCGGTGTAATGACAAAATTGATTGAGTCGAATACAACCATTCCAACAAAAAAATCAGAAACATTTTCTACAGCAAGCGACAACCAACCATCCGTTCAGATTGTAGTTTATCAAGGAGAACGTGCTATGGCAAAGGATAATCGTAAATTAGGAGATTTTAATTTAGACGGTATTCCTCCTGCACCTCGTGGTGTGCCTCAAGTTGAAGTAACTTTTGATATTGATGCGAATGGAATATTAAATGTTTCAGCAAAAGATAAGGCAACTGGTAAATCTCATAACATCCGCATTGAAGCTAAATCGGGTTTAAGCGATGAGGAGATTAAACGTATGAAAGCTGATGCTGAAGCAAATGCTGAGCTTGATAAAAAAGCAAAAGAAGAAATCGAAAAAATTAATGCCGCTGATTCAATGATTTTTCAAACTGAAAAACAGTTGAAAGAATACGGAGAAAAAATTCCAGCAGAGAAAAAATCGGTAATTGAAGCTGCTTTTACTGAATTGAAAGCCGCGCATGCTTCTCGAGATATTGCAGGAATTGATTCGTCTTTAGAAAAATTAAATGCTGGCTGGCAAGCCGCTTCACAAGATATGTATAGTGCAACTCAACCTGATGGTGCTCCTCAAGGCGAAGCAGGAGGTAACGGAAGTGCTCAACAAGAAAGTGAAGTAACCGATGTTGATTTTGAAGAAGTAAAAGACGAGAAAAAATAATACTTCGTTTTCGTATAAAAAAGCGCTTCGCATTATGTGTGAAGCGCTTTTTTTATAACCATTTTTAGCATTTACTATTTAAATTAACTCACTTAATTGATTCATATCAATTTTCATTTTGATGGATATCAAATATTTTCATTTATATGCATTTTACATTTGTAAAAAATCTATTTAGCAACATTAAAACCGAAGAATACGCATTGTTATTTTACCTCAACTCGGCCAGTTTTTTAATCTATTGCTAAAAAAGTAATCAGAAAATATTTTTTAAATAAAAATTATGGAAATTCAAATTCAAACAATTCATTTTGATGCTGATAATAAGCTAAAAGAGTTAATCAAATTAGAACTCAGGAAGTTATACAGCGTTTACACTCGAATTGAAAGTGTTAATACGATTTTACGTATTGATAAAAATAGCAAAAACAAAAACAAAGTTGTTGAAATACTTTTGAATGTACCTGGTGATAGACTTTTTACAAGCGACCAAGCCGAAAGTTTTGAAGCCGCATTTGGATTAGCAAGTACTGAAATAAAAAAACAGCTAATTCAACATAAAGAAAAAATGAAGATTTGGATGTAGCGCTATTTTGTAAACATATAAAAGACACTCAGATTTTATAAAATAGATTAATATTTTGTTTTTGAATACCTTGGCTAAGCTAAAAATCTTGCTATTTGCCATTTTAAGTCGTATTTCAAAATCACACCTTCCATTTGCTACTTGAATCTGTGAAATAGAACTTTCCAACTATTTTTTTGGCTGAAAATCAAATTTTACTATCTTTGTGTCCCTTTTAGAAAAAGGAATAAATTTTTATTAACCAATTAAATTACAAAACAATGCTAAAACATTATGAAACCGTCTTCATTATGACTCCCGTTTTGTCTGAAGATCAGGCAAAGGAGACGGTAAGTAAGTACAAAAAGATGCTTACAGACAATGGTTGCAAAATTGTAACCGAAAATGCTTGGGGATTGCGCAAATTGCAGTATCCAATTCAAAAGAAAACAACAGGTTTTTACCATTTGTTTGAATTTCAAGGACCAGCAGCTTTTATAGCAGAATTAGAAGTTGCTTATAAACGCGATGAGCGTTTATTACGTTTCTTAACTGTTGCGTTAGATAAACACGCAGTAGCTTACAGTTTAAAAAGCAGAAACAAAATGAAAGCTGTACCAACAGCTTAATCAGGTACTAATTATTTAAAACAAAACAAATGGCAGACAATTCAGAAATCAGATATCTTGCACCACCTACAGTGGATGTTAAGAAAAAGAAATACTGTCGCTTTTTAAAAAGCGGAATTAAGTATATCGATTACAAAGACCCTCAATTTTTATTGAAGTTCATCAATGAGCAAGGTAAAATTTTACCTCGTAGATTAACAGGCACATCAGTTAAATATCAACGTAAAGTTTCTAAAGCAGTAAAACGTGCTCGTCACCTAGCATTATTGCCTTATGTTGCTGATATGTTAAAATAAGATATACAAAGAAATGGAAGTAATTTTAAAACAAGACGTTAAGAACCTTGGATACAAGGATGACGTAGTAAATGTAAAACCTGGTTACGGAAGAAATTTTTTAATTCCTAAAAACCTTGCACAAGCAGCAACAGTTTCGTCAAAAAAAATGTTGACCGAAACAGTTAAACAACGTGCTTTTAAAGAACAAAAAGTTAAAACGGCTGCTGAAACCACTGCAGCTAAATTAAAAGATATGGTTGTTAAAGTTGGTGCTAAAGTTGGTGAATCTGGAAAAATTTTCGGTTCGGTTACTTCAGTTCAATTAGCTGATGCAATTAAAAAGTTAGGTTACGATGTGGATAGAAAAAACATTACAATGAGCGAAGATGGTGTTAAAACTATTGGTACTTATACTGCTGATGTTCGTTTTCACAAAGACGTTACTGGAACAATTACATTTGAAGTGGTTCAAGAGTAATTTTTATTAATAAAACAAAAAAGGCAATTCATGATTTTGAATTGCCTTTTTTGTTTTATTATAATTGTCGTAATTTTTTAAAGAAAAATAATGAAAGTATGAAAAGAGTAACAGTATTTTGCGGTTCATGTTTGGGTAATGATGTTTATTTTGAATTGCAGGCAAAAAATCTAGGACAAACATTAGCGAAAAAAAATATTGGACTTGTTTATGGAGGTGCAAATATTGGACTTATGGGAGCTGTTGCCGATGGCGCATTAAGTTTGGGTGGGGAAGTAATTGGTGTGCTCCCAATTTTTTTGAAAGAGAAAGAAATTGCTCATGAACATCTTTCTGAATTAATATTGGTTGAAAGTATGCACGAACGAAAAATGAAAATGAATGAACTTTGCGATGGTGTAATTACTTTGCCTGGAGGCTTCGGGACAATGGAGGAGCTATTCGAAATGTTGACATGGGCTCAGTTGGGGCTTCATAAAAAACCTATAGGATTGTTAAACTGCAATGGATTTTACGACTCATTAATTAATATGATTCAGCAGATGACCGATTCAGGTTTTCTGAAAAAAACAAATCAGCAAATGCTTTTGGTAAGCGATAATATTGATGATTTGATTAACCAGATGGAAAATTACAATGCTAAGGAATCTTATAAATGGATTAGCAATGAAACGCTTTGATTGATATTTTCTTTAATAAGATAATTTAAAATAAATATGAATACGTCTAAAAAAATTACACTCAAAGATGCTCAAGAAAAGGTTGACGAATGGATAATAACGCACGGCGTTCGTTATTTTAATGAGTTAACAAATATGGCTATTTTAACTGAAGAGGTAGGAGAGGTAGCTCGTATTATTTCACGTCAATATGGTGAACAGTCATTTAAGAAAAAAGAAAGTGATAAGGAGCTTGCAGATGAATTGGCAGATGTTTTATTTGTTCTGATATGCTTGGCGAACCAAACAGGTGTAGATTTGACGAAAGCGTTTGAAAAAAACATGGCGAAGAAAACGAAGAGAGATAGCGCGAGACATAAGGAAAATAAGAAGTTGAAAGATAAAATATGAAATAAAAACATTAAATTTGGATATCATAATTGTGGGGTTAATAAGAATTTGATAGGTACAATGTTTTTAATAAAATATTTTAGAGAAGTATATAAATTTAAAGATTTCCTTTATTTTTTATCACTTAGCAATTTTAAAAGTCAATTTTCGCAAACTGAATTGGGTTTTTTATGGGGGATTTTAAATCCTTTTTTTACCTCTTTCGCCTTTACTGTTTTAGGTTTAATTTACCATGTTTCGGATGATTTGATAACCCATTTTGTGTTTACGCTAACAGGTATGTTGCCATGGGTTTTGTTTAAAGAAACAGTTTTAAATAGTAGTGAGTGTTACTTGAAGAATGCAAATCTTATAAAGAAAGTAAAGTTCCCCAGAATAATTTTAATAATAGCTAGTATTGCTCCAAAATTTGTCGATTTTTTGGTTGGTTTTGCAATTCTCTTAATAATATCATTTATTAGGAACCCTGTTATAAGCATATCTTTTTTATTGATTCCGCTATTACTTCTAATAAATATGTTTACAGCAATTGGTATCTCTTTCCTTTTTATAAAGCCGATAACAAATTTGCGCGATGTAAGGTTTTTAATTAGGCATATAATTCCATTAGTAATGTTCATCTCTCCTGTTGTATATAGCTCGAGTGCTATTCACGGTAAGTGGTTAGAAGTGTATTCCTATAACCCACTTGTTCCTATTATAGAAGGTTTTAGGGCAGTTTTTAATCACAATGCAATTCCTTGGTTTTTAATTTTTAAAGGGTTTGTTGTATCAGCCATAATTTTCTTTTTTGGTTTATTTGTTTTTGTGAAAAATGAAAATAGTTTAAGTGATAACTTATAATTTAATTTTTAATGGTTACTCTCGAATTACAAGATATTAGTAAAACTTTTTTTTTAAGGAAAGAAAGTAATGGTGCTTCATTTTTTAAAAAAATACGTTCTTTTTTTTACAGTTCAAAAACGACTAACTTACTTACTAAAGAATTTATAGCTCTCGAAAATATTAATTTAAAATTCCATGAAAATGAAATAGTAGGAATTATGGGCATTAACGGTGCAGGGAAAAGTACATTGGCTAACATCATGTATGGATTAACTAAACCAAGCTCAGGATGTGTAATTACTCATCGAACTATTATTGCTTTATTTGGTTTTGGTAGTTGTTTTAATAATGAATTAACAGGTAGAGAAAATATTTATTTAAATGGCACAGCATATGGCCTGTCAAAAAAACAGATTGATAATCATATTGATGAGATAATTGCATTTAGTGAAATAGAGGAAATTGATATTCAGTTGAAGTTTTATTCAAATGGAATGAAGGCACGTTTAGGGTTTAGTCTTGTTGCATACATTGAATCTGATATCCTTATACTTGATGAGGCACTTGTTGGCGGTGATGCATATTTTCAAAAAAAATGTATAGCCAAATTGAAAGAAATAATTACACGCCCAAATAAAACATTTATAATAGTAAGTCATAGCGAAAGTCTTCTAAAGGAATTATGTACAAAAATTATTGTAATGAAAAAAGGTAAGATAGAATTTGAGTCCGATCCTGTTTCTGCAATTGAATTTTATAAAAAAGATTTATAGTTTATTTCTATGTGTGGGATTTGGGGTTCAACAAAGCAGTTTGAAAAGGATGTAGTATTGAAAAAATTGGATACTATTTCTTTTCGTGGCCCAGACAATTCTACTTTTATCAATTATGAAAAAGTTTCATTAGGGAGTACACGACTTTCAATTATAGACAAAAATGTAGATTCTAACATGCCATTTAAAAAAAATGGATTTGTAATTGTGTTAAATGGCGAAATATATAATTACAAAGAATTAAAAAAATCACACCTTCCTTCCGAAGTGTTTTTAACGGATTCGGATACAGAAGTTTTGTTAGAATTATATATAAAATATGGTAGCGATTGCCTTAAGTTGCTTAATGGAATGTTTGCTTTTGTTATTTATGATAAAACAAAAAATAGTTTATTCGGAGCAAGAGATCGATTAGGAAAAAAGCCGCTTTATTATTATTCAGTAAATAATCATTTCGAATTTGCTTCGCAACCAAAAGCAATTGTTTTAAATAGCTCGATTGAAATAGATCCCGAAACTCAATTACACTATTTTATTTGGACACATATCCCCGACCCGAATTCTAT
>CANCPZ010000133.1 GCA_947380175.1 Bacteroidota bacterium
TAAAATACCCGATTTAACAACATCTGCTTTTACCAAACTAGCCTCATCATACGTTTTAAATTCGCCAACAGTATATATTGTCAATCCGCTTTCATCTTTATAATTAGTAATACCCTTTTTAGCGATAGTTAAAAATTTATTTGCAATAACCACTGGTACTTCACTTTTGAAAGCACCAATTTGTACTTTGTAAACTATTCCATTTGAATTTGAAATACGAGCTGGTAATTGGTTATTAAATTTTGATTCATCATTTTGATTCACATCAGCTTTGGTTATATTGGCACTAATCTGATTTGTACCGTTTGTTGTATTTTGATTAAACGAAGTGTTAAGTATTGGTAATATGTTCATATTTATATTGTTTGCAAAAACACCTTCTTTTTCAGAAATAATACGTTTAGCATCGTTCATCGATATACGTTTACCATTAAAATAAACTGCAATAAAGGCGTCTTTAATTCCTTCATCAATAACTATTTTACGCGCTTCGTTTGCACGAGATATATTATCATAACAACCTATATTGTATCTTAAATTTCCATTTTGTGCTAATTCGGAATATAGGGGATTTAAATTGTGTAGTTTTTTTGCAGAAACAGGTTTAGAATAAACTCCCACTTGGATGGTATAAAACAAACCTCCAACTGTTAATACACTTTGGGCTTCGGCAGTAGATTCATTTTCTATACCTAAATTATCAATATTATTATTTGTTTTCCCCTTGTTATCAAAAGCTAATTCCGTAATTGATGCATCAGTATTGTTATTTTGAATTGGACGATTAAAGTTTACAAGTGAATCTCCTAACTTGTTTTTTGCTTCGTTTATAGAGATCCTTCTGCCATCAAAAAAAGCTACAACAAAGGCATCTTTATAACCAAAACCTTTTATTTCATTTTTAATTTTATCTGCATTCGTATAATTAATAAACATTCCAGCTGTATATCTAATATAACCTTGAGGCGTTGTTTCTCCGGTAATTGGTGTAATGCCTTTAAATAAATTTTGAGGAATAGCATTTTTAAAAGCTCCTATTTGCACTTTAAATATTAACCCTTCAGGTAATTTTTCATTAACAGGAATAGGTTTACTTTCAGAATACATAGCCGTCTCTCTTCGTTCAAAATGTTCAACAATATTTAAAATTGGTTTTGCCTTTTCGGAATTGGAATTATCAGACAGAGTTGAAGCCACAATTGATTCCTTAGTAGATACTTCATCTATTGATTTAACTTTTTTATTTACAACAATAGGAATAGGAGGGGACTTGATTGTATCATTTAATTTCGTTGGTTTCTTTTCAACTAAGGAGTCCTTCTTCAGTTGAGTTTCGAGTGCTATTAATTCGTTACTGTTTTTTGTATCTGTTTTTATCGCTTTTGTTTCGGTTAAAGAAGATGAATCTATAGCCTTGTTATTAATTTTTGATTTATCGAAATCATTTTTAATATTATTATTTGTAGGAGATTTAACTACAATAATACTATCAGTAAAATGAACGGGAATTTCTTTAGATAAGTTTTCATTTTCATTTATTTTTTGTGGCAATTCATTTTTAGCTATACTATCGTTTAAGTGATTTAAATTCGAATTTTCGGATTCTATTTTTTTATTTAGTGTTACAGTTTTTCCAGTATTTGTGTTGCTGTTAAACGACAGACTGTCCGTTTTTTTTGGTATTTCAGATGTTTTAACATTACTTTCAGATATCTCATTGGTAGTTTTTTCCTTTTCAATTTTTGAAGCTGTAGCAACCTCAGTAGGATTTAAAGAAACAGGAATTGCTTTAACTTCGGAAGAAGTTTGAGGGGGTTGGGGAGAAAACTCATTCGGTTTTTTTAGATCATTAACATCTTGCTCTAATTTATTTTTATCAATTAAGGCCACTTTTTCGGCTGCAGATTCGTAAGTTCCATTTTTAGCTAAGTCTATTACATTGTTTATTAAATCTGCTTCGTTTTTTATACCATTATATTCTTTTTGAAGTTGTTCTATTTTTGTTTCATTTTGAGAAAGATCTTTCTCTTTACTAACAATATCTTCTTCAAGTCCTTCTTCTTGTCTAATTAAACCTTGCTTTAATTTTTCATCTTTTGTCTTTTCAATTTCTTTCTTCGTTGTTTCAATAACTTTTTTATTGTCGGCTATTTCTTGTTTTATATCAGCTGATTCTTGAATTGCATCATTTAACTGACGTTGTTTATTGTCCGCATCAATTTTAAAACTTGTTGCCAGATTATCGGTAGCAGAATTTTTCTGGCTTAAATCATCCAGAATTTTTTGTTGTTCAGTTAACTTAGCAATTGCTAAAGTAGAATTTTTTGAATTTACCGCCGACTCTAAATCGCTTGCATATTGCTTTGATAATATCGCTTCTTGTTCTTTAGATTTTGCATTAAGATCTATTTTTTTTGCCAAATTAAAAGCAATAACAGTCTCCTCATTTAATTGTTCAGCTTCTTTATATGTTTCACTAGCTTCAATTAATGCAACATTTTTCTTTTCCTGATCTTGCATTAAAGCTGCATCAGCAGTTAATTGAGCTGCTTCTTTTGCTTTATCTTGAGCCGCTTCTTTTTTTTCATTGGCAAAAACTAAAGCTATATCAGCTTTTTGTTTAAGCTCTTTGGCTTCAATATCAATTTCTTTAGCATCATCATACGCTATTTTTATAATATCGGTATTTGATAATTTGGTATTTATCTTGGTGCTATTGTCTTCTGTATTTTTAACAATTTCTTTCGCATCAAAATAATTATCCGCTGTATCTTTTGTTGGAACAAATGGAGTATTTTCAAAAGTACTTATTTCCATTTTTGATTTTTCCTTAATAAGATTAAGCGCTAACATGTAGTTCGAGTCATCGACAATAGCATCAAACAAATTTTTAATAATCAGCTTGTCTGTTCCAACTTCATAACTTAATTGCTGTTTTAGTGGTTTAAATTGAAATTGTGGAGCTAGTTTAATTATTTGAGATTGTATAGGGAAGCCAGTCGATTCAACTGTAAATAAAAACTCACCTCCATTTGGTAAGTTTATTAAATATTCTCCCGTTTCGTTATTTGAATTATAAATTCCGATAATTGAATTATCTTTTATATCCTTTATTGTTATTTTAGATTCTAACGATTGACCTTCCCTGTTTTTTTTGAATTCACCTTTTATGATAGCAAAATCAATCGGTTTGCGCTCAGTTTTAATGTGATATACGGCAATTTCACCAGTTAAACTTCCTCGTGCTGAAGAAAAATAAGCTTCCTTTTCATTTGCATCGGTAACATACAAAATATCATCATCAGGAGTATTTATCGGAAAGTCTAAATTTACTGGTTCCGACCACATATTATTTTCTTCATTTAAAGTTGATTTGAAAATGTCAAAACCTCCCATGGAATTATGTCCTTTTGAACAGAAATATAGCACTCTACCATTAGGATGCAAAAACGGAAAATCTTCGTCATACTTTGTGTTTATTAACGATCCCAATGTTTGTGGCTGACTCCATTCTCCATTTGGTAATTTTTTTATTGTATAAATGTCTTTGCCCTGCTTATCATTTTTACCATAGCTCGAAAAGAAAATTTGATTATTGTTTGATGCTAAATAAATAATAGATTGTTCTTTTTTCTTTTTATCGATTGCTGTTTTAAAGTTTTCTTCATCTGGTTTTACCAATAACTTTCCTCCAATTGCAGAAATGTCATAAGAGCGAAAAAAGTCAAGTCGGGTAACATCTTTCTTTTCCAGAACTATTAAATCAGAAAGGTTGCGTAATAATTTTTTTCCATTATTGCACATTTCAATTTGTCTATCAACATCTAATTTGATAACATTTGAACCAGAGGCAACTTTTTTAAAAGCCTGAAATTGGGTAATGGCGTCATCGAACCGATAATTTAAATGATACGCCTTTCCTAAATAATAATAAACTTCCTTTTCTACATCTGTTTGCTTAGAAGCATACTCCAAATAAGATAGTGGTTTTTCCTTGTCATCAACGGAATAAAGCATACAGGTTCCAAAACGGAAATTAAAACTTCCTGATTTAGGATACAAACTAAGTAATTGTGAATATAAAGGATAAGCTTCCTCAAAACTACCATCCTCAAATAAAGTAGAAGCCTGCTTTTTGAGTTCTACTTCCGAAGCAAACGAATTTTGAGCTTTAATATCCTGTTGGCTGAAGAAACACAAAAAAAACAAAAAACAAATGCAGTTTAAATGCTTAATCATACATATAATTTATATTTAATGATACCAATGCTTTAATTAAAAGCACTACTAACCTAGTATTTCTATTAAAAAAGTAGGAAGCAGATGCTACCAGCTACTATTGTAAACTTTGTATTGCAAAATATAAAACAACATTAGCAAAAATACAGAAATAAAATTAGTCGGTTAGCTGATTATAAAACAAGTATTTTATTTAATTGAAGTAGCTTTGTTTTAGATATTAATTCAAGTTGAGTTACTACCTTTGATTAGATAGAAAAATTAAGAACTACAAATCAAAGTTTTAACTTTACATCAGTAAAATTAACCTGTTGAATTATTTTAATAGGTAAAAGGAATACTTTTAAATATATAAATTTTATTATCAATGAAAATTTTGGTGCTCGACAACTATGATAGCTTTACCTATAACCTTGTTCATTATATCGAAAAGGTTACAGACGCTTCGGTTGAAATACATCGTAACGATAAAATTGATATAAAAGAAATAAGACATTTTGATAAAATTATTTTATCTCCTGGTCCAGGGCTTCCTTCTCAAGCAGGTATACTGCTAGATGTAATAAAAATGTACGCTCCTACAAAAAGTATACTTGGTATTTGTTTGGGCCATCAAGCCATTGTTGAAGCATTTGGTGGTTCATTAATTAATTTAAAGAATGTATTTCATGGTGTAGCATCACCCGTTCAAATTATTGAAGAGGATATATTATTTAAAAATATCCCTAAAAAAATTAATGTAGGTCGTTACCATTCTTGGGCGGTAAACAAAAATGGATTGTCTGATAACTTTATTATTACATGTGTTGATGAAAATGGTATTGTAATGGGTTTACGACATAGAAAATATGATATTTGTGCCTTACAATTTCACCCAGAAAGTATATTGACTGAGCACGGATTACAAATGATTGACAATTGGGTTTGTAATTAAAAATAAATGCAAACATGAATTTAAAATTTAATAGCGCAACTGAAAAGGATATTTCAATAATAAATGATTTGGCAGTTCGAATCTGGAAAACACATTACTCATCTATTATTTCGATTGATCAGATTGATTATATGTTGGATAAGTTTTATTCGTTTGAAAGTTTATTACAACAAATGAACGAAGGACATAAATTTACTTTGGTTTATAATGGTGTAAAACCTATTGGGTATATTTCATTAAGTTCGGTCGATGAAAAAAAATATTTTTTACATAAATTTTATATCGATATCGATGCACACAGTAAGGGTATAGGAACCAAATTGTTTAAACACATTTTAATGCAAATACCTAATGCCGAAACTATAGAACTTGTTGTAAATAGAATAAATTACAAATCGATAAATTTTTATTTTAAACTAGGTTTTATAATTAAGGATGTAACTAATAATTCAATTGGTGGTGGTTTTTACATGAACGATTTTTTAATGATAAAAAAAACAAACAACAATTTTTAACTTTAAAAATTGAAGCTGTTTTTAGAAGAAAATATCATTTCGTTTATATTTATTTGTATTAAAAATTTACAAGAGTAACTTTCTTCAATTTTTTAGATTTTTAAAAAACAATTTTTTTTATTATGCCATCATTCTTATCAAAAGCTTACAAAGAAAGTTATCGTAAAACATTTTTACTTTCTTACCCTGTTATTATTGGGCAACTAGGTCATATAATGGTTGGTGTTGTTGATACTGCAATGGTAGGTCGGGTTGGAACTGTTGAGCAAGCAGCAGTTGCATTATCTAATAGTTTGTATTTATTGGTTTTAGTATTTGGGATAGGGGTTTCATATGGAATTACGCCTTTAGTTGCTGCAGCCGACAGCTCAAAAAATTATTCTGCCAATGCCAATTTACTAAAGCATGGAATAATTATAAATACTATTTTGGGTGTATTGTTATTCCTGTTTCTGTTTTTGCTTTCTCCAATTTTAAATTTATTTCACCAGCAGCAGCAGGTTGTTGATTTGGCAATTCCATTTTTAAATGTAATGATGTTAGGGATGATACCACTATGTATTTTTTCTGGCTTTAAACAATTTACAGAAGGACTTTCATTTACAAAAATTGCAATGCTTCTTACTATTGCCTCAAATCTTATTAATATTTTATTAAACTATTTAATGATATTCGGGCATTGCGGATTCCCTAAAATGGGTTTAATGGGGTCGTGTTGGGCAAGTTTTATTTCTAGGGTTTTAATGGCTGTTGCAATGTTTATTTATGTTTATTACAATAAGCATTTTAAAATATACTGGAACGGTTTTACATTTAAAAATATTTCTTTTGACCTTACCAAAAAAATCTTAGCAATAGGTATTCCTTCTGGATTGCAATGGGTGTTTGAAGTTGGCGCATTTAGTTTTGCTATTATTATGATTGGTTGGATTAGTCCACAAGCACAAGCAGCACATTTGGTAGCGTTGAGTATTGCTTCTGTTACATATATGATGGCGAGCGGTTTGTCGGCAGCTACTTCGGTAAGAGTTGGAAATCAGTTAGGTTTAAAAAGTAGAGAAGGTATTAGAATTGCTGGGTTTAGCTCATTTATTATGGTTTTTGCTTTTATGGGTTTAATGGCAATCAGTTTTATATCATTCAAAAACTACCTTCCTTATTTCTTTACGAAAGAAGCAGAGGTAATAAAAATTGCATCATCATTAATAGTGATAGCAGCATTTTTTCAATTGAGTGATGGTATACAAGTTGTTGGATTGGGGGCACTGCGAGGATTAAAGGATGTTAAGGTGCCAACAATAATAACACTTATCGCCTATTGGGGAATAGGCTTACCGATGAGTTATTTTCTTGGAATTCGTTCAAATATTGGAGTTCAGGGTGTTTGGTACGGATTATCATTAGGACTTGCATTTACTGCAGTTTTTTTATTTTTACGATTCAATTATGTAAGTAAAAGAATATAAAAGTTTAGCAAACTAGCTGTTTCCTTTTATCCTTTAATAAATAATTAATTTTTTCGAGGATTATGATTTTTAGTAAATTTGCATATCAGTAATTTCAAGCCATGCGCAAACAGTTTATTTTTATTTTTTCTCTATTCATAGTTAAGCTTTCTTTTGCTCAAAGCCTTACAGCTCGTTTAATAATGCCTGATCATGTTGATCCAGGTACAAGTTGTAATATTGAAGTTACAATAATTAAAGGGGCAATAAATAGTTTTATGAAATTTACTCAGGAGTTGCCAATAAGTTATACTGCTTCAGCAGTTGATTTAAAAGGGGGTACTTTATCTGTTGCCG
>CANCPZ010000134.1 GCA_947380175.1 Bacteroidota bacterium
TTTATTTGCAGAATAAAATCTTTAAAAGATCCTTGAATTTTTATTGTAGCTGTTTCTACAAAATATTTGTCAAAATCATTGATGATTCCATGGTGTGTATTAGTAGGAATTCCTTTTCCTAGTAATAATGCTTTAGCTGTACTTATCAATGTTGCATAGCTTAGGTAAATACTATCTGCATAAAATCCATCTCCATAAGCAATTTCAGATGAATCCATTTTCTCTTCCGCTTCAAAAATCAATGTTGCAACCAAATCAATCATCACACCTGCGCATTCCCCAACACCAATCTCGGTTTTAAATTGTTCTGAATGTCCCCAATCTATGTATTCTTCAGGCATCAAAGTACTATTATCAGCATGTGGCTTTAATAAATGATAGAAATAATCCTTTCCTTTTTTATCATAATAATTATTAAAATATTCTCCTTCGAGAGCATTATTTTCAAAATCATCTAATAGTGTTCTTAATACTGCTGGTCCACGTTTACTTGGCACCTTAATTATTTTTTCGGAAATACGCCCTTCTCCATTACCAACAATACCGCCACCTAACACTAATTGTAAAGCAGGTACTACAGCTGTTCCATTTTTAAATGAACTACCATGAAAACCAATCTGTGCAAGACTATGCTGTCCGCAAGAATTCATACATCCGCTTATTTTTATTTTGATATCTTTATTAAAAAGTAATTCAGAATATTCGTCTTTAACAACTTTTTCTAATTCTTTAGCTATACCTGTACTGCTTGATATTCCTAAATTACAGGTATCTGTACCTGGACACGCAGTAATATCTGCTACACTATCAAAGCCAGGCTCAGCCAAATCGATTTTATCTAATGCTTTAAATAAAGCTGGTAATGCTTCTTTCGGAACAAATTTTAAAAGTAAACCTTGATTGATTGTTATCCGGATATCATCACCTGCATAGGCGTTTACTATATCAGTCAATATTCGCGCTATTTGGGTACTAATGTTACCTAACGCAACTTTTATGTGTACTCCATAAAAACCGTTTTGTTTCTGCTCAAACACATTAGTAGTTAACCAATTTTGATATTTTTCGCTATCGCTAATTTTAAAAGTAGTGAACGAAATGTTATTATTTATGGGTGTTTCTGAGATGGCTGCTCGATTAATTACATACGATTTTACATTTAATGCCAACCGTTCCTCTTCAACATATTTTAATAGTTGCTCTAGCCCTATTTTATTTACTAAATATTTTATACGTGCTTTATGTCTGCTTGTACGTTCACCATGTCTATCAAAAACACGTATTACAGCTTCCGTAAACGGAATGAGTTGATCTTCTTCTAAAAACTCAAAAGCTATTTTGGCTAAAAATGGTTGAGCTCCCAAACCTCCTCCAATTAATACCTTAAAACCTCTCAACTCTTTACCTTCTATAATTTTAACCTTTGGTATAAATCCAAGATCATGCATAAAAGTATAGGCCGTATCATCATCATTTGATGAAAATGCAATTTTAAATTTGCGACCTAACTCTTGCCCAAACGGCTTACGCAAAAAATATTTAAATAACTCTTGCGCATAAGGAGATACATCAAATGGTTCTTTCGGATCAATTCCTGCAACAGCTGATGCTGTTATGTTACGAACAGTATTACCACAGGCTTCACGTAATGTAATATCATCTTCTTCGAGCTTAGCCCACAATTCCGGAGTTTTTTCTAAACTCACATAATGTATTTGAATATCTTGTCTTGTAGTTAAATGTAAATTCCCATTCGAATATTCATCCGATATATCAGCAATGCGCAACAGTTGTTTTATTGATACTTTACCAAAAGGCAATTTAATACGTATCATCTGAACACCTTGTTGACGTTGCCCATAAACGCCTCTAGCCAACCTTAATGAACGAAATTTTTCAGCATTTAATGTACCATCATTGTAGGCTTTAATTTTTTGTGATAACTCAATAATATCTTTTTCAATTAATGTCTGTCCTCTTTTATTTGGGATATTTTCTATTTCTGTTTGAAAACTTTTCATAGTATTATTTTTTTATTGGTTTATTTCAAAATAAATTAAATCAAAAAAAAAGCCCTTCCGTTTTTGCGGAAGGGCTTTTTTTGATATATTGTTTCTCATATGTTACAATAATGCATAAAATTAGCTCTCCACATTAGCAGAAAATTCATACAACACATACACATTGTAACTTTTGTAATTAAAAACTGAATTTTATTTTTTTGTATCATTTTAGTTTATTTTTAACAAATAAAAAAAGGCTTCCCTAATTTGGAAAGCCTTATAAAATATAATATATTTTTTTATAACAATCTTCCCACAAATTTAAATAATCATCATACAACACATCGGTGTGTTGCTGATTATATTAAAACTATTTGCTATTTTATTGTACATTTTATTTTTTTTCGTGTGCAAATATATAAAATAGTTTTAAGTATTTCCAAAAAAATTAGTAAAAAAATATTTAATAAAAAATGGCAATTGTTTCAATAAACAGGAAGTGTAAACTAAACAAAAAAAGAGGGACTACATTTCTGTAGTCCCTCTTTTTTTTACTTATTAACTATGAAATCTAAAACTTACGCTTCTTCTTCCATCGCTTCTCTCTTAGAAGCCAATAAACGATCGTACTCTTCTTGCGAACCAACAATCATTTTATCGTAAGCTCTCAATCCTGTACCTGCAGGAATTAAATGTCCAACAATTACGTTTTCTTTTAATCCCGATAAGTTATCTACTTTACCGTTAACAGCAGCTTCATTTAATACTTTAGTCGTTTCTTGGAACGATGCAGCACTCATAAAGCTATTTGTTTGTAACGATGCACGTGTAATACCTTGTAATATTTGACTAGATGTAGCTGGAATTGCTTCGCGTGCTTCAATAAGTTTCATATCTCTACGTTTTAACGAGGAGTTTTCATCTCTTAATTTACGCGCGCTTACAATTTCACCTGCCTTAAACAAGTTCGAATCTCCTGCATCAAGAATAACCACTTTGCCGTAGATATTATCATTCTCTTCCATAAACGTTGATTTGTTAACCAATTGTTTTTCTAAGAAAATAGTATCACCAGCTTCGCTAATGTCTACTTTACGCATCATCTGACGAACAATTACTTCAAAATGTTTATCATTAATCTTCACACCTTGTAAACGATATACCTCTTGTACCTCATTTACTAAGTATTCTTGAACAGCTGTAGGTCCTTTAATAGCTAAGATATCACTTGGAGTAATAGCTCCATCCGACAATGGCTCACCTGCTCTGATAAAATCATTTTCTTGAACAAGAATGTGCTTCGATAACTGAACTAAATATGTTTTCTTTTCTCCAGTTCTTGATTCTACATGCACCTCACGGTTACCACGTTTAATTTTACCAAAAGAAACAATTCCGTCAATTTCAGAAACTACAGCAGGATTACTTGGATTACGAGCTTCAAACAACTCAGTAACACGAGGTAAACCTCCAGTGATATCGCCAGTTTTACCGGAAGAACGAGGAATTTTAACAAGTATTTGTCCAGCTTCAATTTTTGCTGAATCATTTACTATAATGTGTGCTCCAACCGGAATGTTGTATGTACGCAATGTTTCTTTGCTAACAACAATCTTGATAGAAGGATTTTTTGATTTATCGCGACTTTCTACAATAACTTTTTCTTTAAATCCTGTTTGCTCATCCGACTCTTCACGGAAAGTAATACCTTCTTCAACATTATCAAATTCAATTTTACCTGCAAATTCAGAAACGATAACAGCGTTATACGGATCCCAATCACAAATCAAATCTCCTTTTTTAACTTTATCTCCATTTTTAACATAAGCAGTAGAACCGTATGGTATATTACCTGTTGTTAAAACAATGCGAGTATTAGCATCAATTATACGAATTTCAGCCGAACGACCGATTACAACGTCAATAATTTTGCCATCAGGATTTTTACGTTTAACTGTTTTTAGTTCATCAATTTCTAAAACACCATCATACTTAGCTTCCAATTTAGAAGATGCAACAGATCCACCCGCAACCCCACCAACGTGGAATGTACGTAATGTTAACTGTGTACCCGGCTCACCAATTGATTGTGCTGCAATAACACCAACAGCTTCACCTCGTTGAACCATACGACCTGTGGCTAAGTTACGACCGTAACATTTACCACAAACACCATTTTTACTTTCGCATGTTAATACCGAACGAATTTCAACAGCCTCAATTGGCGATTCAGAAATAATTTTAGCATAATCCTCTGTTAACTCTTCACCAGCGCCAATAATCATATCTCCAGTTAATGGGTTGTATACATTGTGAACTGTTGTTCTACCTAAAATACGGTCATACAACGATTCAACAATTTCATCATTTTTCTTTAAAGGAGTTGCTATAAGTCCACGCAAAGTTCCGCAGTCTTCAACTGTAATAATAACATCTTGAGCAACGTCAACTAAACGTCGTGTTAAGTATCCAGCATCTGCTGTTTTTAAGGCGGTATCGGCCAAACCTTTACGAGCACCGTGAGTAGAAATAAAATACTCAAGGATCGATAAACCTTCTTTAAAGTTAGAGATGATAGGGTTTTCAATAATTTCTCCTCCACCTGCACCTTTTTGAGGTTTAGCCATCAATCCACGCATACCACCTAACTGACGAATTTGTTCTTTAGAACCACGAGCTCCAGAATCCAACATCATGTATACTGGATTGAACCCTTGACGATCGGTAGTTAAGGTATTTAATACTTTAGCCGTAATGCGAGAGTTTGTATGTGTCCAGATATCAATTACCTGATTGTAACGCTCGTTGTTAGTAATGAAACCCATGTTGTAGTTAGCAACTACCTCATCAACTTGCGCATTTGCATCAGCAATCATTTTGCCTTTATCTTCAGGAACAGTAACATCACCTAAATTAAATGATAAACATCCACGGAAGGCACTCATAAAACCTAAGCCTTTCATTTCATCAAGAAACTTAGCTGTTTTAGCCATACCTGTTTCTTTAACAATGTTACCAATAATGTCACGTAACGATTTTTTAGTCAACAATTCATTGATGTAACCAACTTCTTTTGGAACTACCTGATTAAACAAGATACGCCCAACGGTTGTTTCAATTAATTTGTTTACTAATTTATCGCCTTCTTTTACTTGCAAACGAACTTTTACCCACGCATGTAAATCAACACGTTTTTCGTTGTATGCAATTATCGTTTCTTCAGGAGAATAGAATGTTAAACCTTCGCCTTTTACAGTTTCGTCAGCATTTGTTTTCTTGCCTTTGGTCATATAATACAAACCAAGAACCATGTCTTGAGAAGGAACTGCAACCGGAGCTCCATTAGCAGGATTCAAGATATTATGCGATGCAAGCATTAACAATTGTGCTTCCAAAATAGCAGCATGTCCCAAAGGAACGTGAACAGCCATTTGATCGCCGTCAAAATCCGCGTTAAACGCAGTACAAGTTAAAGGATGTAACTGAATCGCTTTCCCTTCAATTAATTTTGGTTGGAATGCTTGTATACCTAATCTGTGTAATGTCGGAGCTCTATTTAAAAGTACTGGATGTCCTTTTAAAATATTCTCTAAAATATCCCAAACAATTGGTTCTTTTTTATCTACTATTTTCTTTGCAGATTTTACAGTTTTAACAATACCACGCTCAATCATTTTACGAATGATAAATGGTTTGAATAATTCTGCTGCCATATCTTTTGGCAATCCACACTCATGTAATTTTAATTCTGGTCCAACAACAATTACCGAACGTGCAGAATAATCGACACGTTTACCAAGTAAGTTCTGACGGAAACGACCTTGTTTACCTTTTAATGAATCAGACAATGATTTCAATGCTCTGTTAGATTCAGTTTTAACTGCATTTGATTTACGTGAGTTATCAAACAATGAATCTACCGACTCTTGTAACATACGTTTTTCGTTACGCAAGATTACTTCAGGAGCTTTGATTTCTATTAATCGTTTCAAACGATTGTTACGAATAATTACACGTCTGTATAAATCATTTAAATCAGAAGTAGCAAAACGACCACCATCCAATGGCACCAATGGGCGCAATTCTGGTGGAATAACTGGAACAATTTTAACAACCATCCACTCAGGACGATTTTCAATATGTTGATTAGCCTGACGGAAACTTTCAACAACCTGAAGACGTTTTAATGCTTCGTTTTTACGTTGTTGTGAAGTTTCAGTATTTGCTTTGTGACGTAAGTCGAAAGATAATGTATCTAAATTAACACGGCTTAATAAAGCAACCAATGCTTCAGCACCCATTTTTGCAATAAACTTATTTGGATCAGTGTCATCCAAATATTGATTATCTTTAGGAAGCGTATCTAAAATATTTAAATATTCTTCTTCAGATAAAAAGTCAAGATAATTGATACCATCAGCAGCTTTAACACCTGGATTAACTACAGCATAACGCTCGTAGTAAATAATCATATCTAATTTTTTTGTTGGCAATCCCAACAAATAACCAATTTTATTTGGTAAAGATTTAAAGTACCAAATATGAGCAACAGGAACAACCAAATTAATGTGTCCCATACGCTCTCTACGTACTTTCTTTTCTGTTACTTCAACACCACAACGGTCACAAACAATTCCTTTGTAACGAATACGCTTATATTTTCCACAAGCACATTCCCAGTCTTTAACAGGTCCAAAAATACGCTCACAAAATAAACCACCCATTTCTGGTTTGTAAGTTCTGTAATTGATAGTTTCGGGCTTAACGACTTCACCACTTGAACGCTCAAGAATTGCTTCAGGTGCGGCTAAACTTATGGTGATTTTGGAGAAGTTACTTTTTAATTTGATATCTCTTTTGAAAGCCATTTGATTATATTTAAAAGTTAAAAAGTTAATAGTCAAAAATTTCAATTTTTCAAGTTCGGGATTAAAACCCGAAACTTGAAATTTGAAATTAGTTTAGTCAAGTGCAATATTCAATCCTAATCCTCTTAGTTCATGCAATAATACATTGAATGATTCAGGAATACCAGGAGTTGGCATATTTTCACCTTTAACAATAGCTTCATAAGCTTTTGCACGTCCTATTACGTCATCCGATTTAATTGTAAGAATCTCCTGAAGAATATTGGCTGCACCAAATGCTTCGAGTGCCCAAACCTCCATTTCACCAAAACGTTGACCTCCGAATTGAGCTTTACCACCCAATGGCTGTTGTGTAATAAGTGAGTATGGTCCGATTGAACGGGAGTGCATCTTGTCATCAACCATGTGACCTAGTTTCAACATGTAGATAATACCTACTGTAGCCGGTTGATCAAATTTTTCACCTGTTCCACCGTCAGTTAAGAATGTTCTTCCAAAGCGAGGTAATCCTGCTTTATCTGTCCATTCATTTAACTGATCTGAAGAAGCTCCATCAAAAATAGGTGTAAAGAATTTTTCGCCTAA
>CANCPZ010000135.1 GCA_947380175.1 Bacteroidota bacterium
AACCAGTAACTCCATCAGTACCCACAGCAAGTGTAAGTAGCCAACCAACCTGTTCAACGGCAACCGGAACAATAACGGTAACAGCACCTGCAACAGGAGTAGGAATAACCTATACAGTCACCGGTACATCGCCAGTGGTTGCCGGTGTAACAAATGCAACAGGCGTTTTCGCGGGATTAACAGCAGGGAATTATGATGTAACCACCTCAGCAAATGGTTGTACCTCATCCGCATTGCCATTAACAGTAAATGCGCAACCAGTAACTCCATCGGTACCCACAGCAAGTAGCAATTCTCCAGTTTGTGAAGGCTCGTCATTAAATTTAACATCATCATCTAGCACGATTGGAGGTGCCTATAGTTGGACAGGTCCCAATGGGTTTATATCGTATTCTCAAAATCCTACACTAAGCTCGAATGCAACATTGCCAATGGCCGGCACATATAGTGTAACAATTACTTTAGGTAGTTGTACTAGTTTGCCAGCAACTACAATCGTTATAGTTGATTCATTAGCAGTTGCTTCATTTTCAGCAGATCCATTAACAGGTGTTTTGCCATTCACTGTAAATTTTACAAATACAAGTCAAACAGCTAATTCATATGTTTGGAATTTTGGAGATGGAACTGCAACTAATTTAACTACATCTCCTTCATACATATACAATACTTCTGGTACATACATTGTTACTTTGGATGCAACTTTTAATTCCCATTGCTCATCTTCAGCTCAAGCTACAATTGTTGTATTCGATCATTATTCGATCATTATTCCAAATGTATTTACTCCAAATGGTGATGGTTACAATGATGTTTTTAAGGTAACTTCTACTGGTGTTGAAGAATTTGAAGGTGCTGTATTTGATCGTTGGGGGTTGAAACAATTTGAATGGACAAAAATTAATCAATCATGGGATGGTCATGCTAATAATGGAATGCCATCTATTGAAGGAACTTATTATTATTATTTTAAAATTAAAGGATATGATAAAAAAGATTATTCTGCACAAGGATACATTCAACTTATTCGTTAGTTAGTTTTGGATTTCTAAAAAGAAAATTCAAAACATTATTCCTTTTTAATAATTTATTTCTAATAGTTAGTAAAAACTAAACCCTTGCAATATTTTTATTTGCAAGGGTTTAGTTTTTTTGTGACCTCGAAGGGAGTCGAACCCCCAACCTTCGGTACCGGAAACCGACACTCTATCCAGTTGAGCTACGAAGCCATATAATTGCTGGTAAAGTTAATGATTATTTGAGATTATTTTTATAAACCTGATGCAATAAAATCTGTACTTTTATGTTTAAGAAACACAACTGATTTTTCGATGAAGAAAATTATTTTATTTAGTTCTATTTATTTAGTTAGCATATCACTTTTATCGCAGGATATTGCTATTGGCGAATGGAAGGAGCATTTGAATTATAAAAAAGGACTGTCAGTGGCCGAAGGAAACGGTAAAGTATATTGCGCTACTAAAAGCGGAATTTTTTTTATGAATAAATCTGATTATTCAATGGACCGCCTTTCAAAAGTTAACGGTCTTTCCGATGTTGAAGCTACAGTTCTGAATTTTAATAAATACAACAATAAACTTTTAATTGCATATAAAAATTCCAATATTGATATTGTTGATAATGGTTCAATAATCAACCTTGCTGATATAAAACGGAAGCCAATAATTGGAAATAAGACCATCAATAACGTATTCTTTATAAATCAATTTGCATATCTGTCTTGTGGATTTGGTGTAGTTGTAATTGATATGGATAGAAATGAAGTGAAGGATACATATTATATTGGGCCAAATGGCAATACAATTAACGTAAGGGATATTACAACAGATGGTGTTTGTATTTATGCAGCTACCGATTTGGGTGTGTATAAAGCATTGTTAAGTAATCCTTTTTTGTCAAATTATGCTTCATGGTCTTTTATGATAGGCTTGCCTTCAGGTATATATAATACTATTACAAATTTTAATGGAAATATTTATGTGAACCATTCAAAATTTGAAATGACCGGCGCAAATAATTTGGACAGCGTTTATGTTTATAACAATACTTCAGGAACTTGGAGTTTTTTTGCTGGCGGTGGCTATATAGTCTATTCATTGCGATCAACTAATTCTCAACTATTAGTGCTGTCAAATAAAATTTATATCTACGACATTAATTTATTATTGCAGCATCAATATGATTATTATAATGAAAATGGAAAACAAGGTGTTATTGATAGCAATAATAATTTATGGATTGCAGATACTTATAAAGGTTTAGTACTTTTAAATAATGCAGGGCCATATAGTCAATTTCCAAGTGGTCCGGCAAGCGATGGTATAAGCGCCTTGGCAATTGAGGGAGGTAATTTATGGGTTGCACCAGGAGGTGTTGATGGTAGTTGGCGTAATATGTATAATACAGATGGTTTATCGTATTGTACAGATAATGATTGGGTAAATACTAATCGTAATTATCCTGCAGTTGTAAATTTTGATACGGTATTTGATATCTTAAATGTCTTGGTCGATCCTAAAAATCCTAAAAGAAGTTTTGCTGCAACTTGGAGCAAAGGTATATATGAATTGTATAACGGAATTCCAATTAAACATTATGATGAATCAAATAGTTCATTAGTTGGATTACATTTCCCTGGTTATAATCCAATTTGGACGTATGGACTAGCTGTAGATGCATCAGATAATTTATGGGTAACTAATTCATATACCCCAAATAGTATTTCTAAAAAAAGTGTAAACGATACTTGGCAATCTTTAAATTTTTCACCGATTCTTGGTAGTACTCCTTATTTAGGTCAAATTTTGGTTGATAAAAGAGATCAAAAATGGGTTGTTCTAACTAGGGGTGGTGGATTAATGGTTTACAAGGGCGAAACGATGGCTACTCCTAATTCGTTAAACACAAAAAAAATGACAACAGCTATTGGTAATGGGGCTTTGCCTAGTACTGGTGTTTATTGTATTGCCGAAGATGTGGATGGTAAAATTTGGGTTGGTACCGATAAAGGAATTGCTGTTTTTTATTCTCCTGAAAATATTTTCTCAGGTCAGAATTTTGATGCCCAACAAATACTTATAGAGCAAGATGGTCATATTCAAATATTGCTTGAAACTGAACAAATACAGTCAATAGCAGTTGATGATGCAAATCGTAAATGGATTGCAACTGCAAATTCAGGTGTGTTTTTAATGTCGGCAGATGGAACAAAACAAATTCAACATTTTGATGTAGATAATAGTCCTTTATTTAGTAATGATGTTAAAAGTGTTGTGATAAATCATGAAACAGGCGAAATCTATTTTGGTACTTCAAAAGGATTAATTTCATATAGAGGAACAGCTACAAAAGGACAGGATTGTTATTCTGATTTATATAGTTTTCCGAATCCTGTAAAACCAAATTATAATGGGCCAATTGCAATAAAAGGATTGGTGGCAGGTACAACAATTAAAATTACTGATATCAGTGGAACTTTTGTTTGTGAGCTAAAATCCGAAGGAGGACAAGCTATTTGGTCCGGCAAAAATTTTAAAGGAGAAAAAGTTTCAACAGGAGTTTATATTGTTTTTTGTTCAAATGATACAGAATCAGGTAGCTGCTCAAAAGCGGTTACAAAAATTTTATTCGTCAATTAATTTGTTTTATTTAAAACAGTTCAATTTTTAATATTCAATTTGCAATAAACGAATGCTTCAAAAAACGAGTGGTATCATATTACACACTACCAAGTATTCTGAAACCAGTTTAATTGCAAAAATTTATACACGCAATTTTGGATTGCAATCTTATATAATCAATGGTGTAAGAGGTAAAAAATCAAAAAATAAAGCTGCTGTTTTTCAGCCCTTGGCACTAGTAAATTTAATTGCCTCTAATTCAGGAAAAGGCAATCTACAGCGTATCTCCGAAATTACTATTGACCAGCCTTATACCGATATACCTTATAATATTGTAAAAAGTTCAATCGCTATTTTTTTGAATGAAGTACTCTATAAATCAATAAAAGAAGATTATTCGGATGATGATCTGTTCGAATTCATTAAAAGCTCTTTATTAATATTAGATTTAAAAACCGACAACTGTTCTAATTTCCATATCTGTTTTTTGACTCATTTAAGCCGTTTTCTTGGCTTTTATCCGCAGGGAGTCTATTCCGAGTTCTTTCAGTTTTTTGATTTGCGAGAAGGGTTCTTTACAAACAAATTGCCTGTTCATTCATTATACTTAAAACCTCAGTATAGCCATATTTTGGATAAGATTTTAAATTCAAATTACCATGAACTGCATATGTTAGGTATTGTTAGTTTTCAACGAAAAGATTTACTACGTTATTTAATCATCTATTTTCAATTACATATTTCAACATTTGGTGAAATTAAATCGCTTGATATTTTGGAAGAAGTAATAAGTTAAATTAGTAGTATGAAAAAAAAACACATCTTTCCCTTTTTTTTATTTCTAAATATGTTTGTTTATGCACAAACAAATCAAAATGTTCATTTTAAGCAAGGTGTTTCATTTCTCATCAAAAAAAAATACAACGAAGCATTGGTTGAATTTAATAAAGTAATAATTATTGAACCTAAAAATGCTGAAGCGTATTATAACAGAGCTGTTGTTTACTCAAATATCGAACAGACGAATGAAGCAATAGTTGATTATTCAAAAACAATTGAATTAAATCCTAAAAAGATTGAGGCCTTTATTAATAGAGGTTCGGCTTATAGTAAATTAAATCACTTCGCAGAAGCTTTATCGGATTTTAATAAAGCATTGGAAATAAATCCTCAAAAAGTAGAGGTATATAACAATCGCGGATATTTATTCAGTTTGCAAAAACGATATGATTTGGCAATAAAAGATTTTGATAAAGCCATAAAAT
The DNA here is from genome assembly GCA_947380175.1 of Bacteroidota bacterium. Classification (GTDB taxonomy): domain Bacteria; phylum Bacteroidota; class Bacteroidia; order 2-12-FULL-35-15; family 2-12-FULL-35-15; genus 2-12-FULL-35-15. Next base: position 4,907 of record CANCPZ010000135.1, read on the forward strand.
TAAATCCAAAGTATAGTTTGGCATACATTAATAAATCATTTGCTTGTAGCGCCTTAGGTTCAGATTCAATTGCAATTGATGTGCTTTCAAAGTTGATAAAAATAAATTCGGATTTTTCATCTGCTTATTTTAATAGGGCTATTGAATACAAACAATTGGGCGAAAACAAAAAAGCCTTGAGTGATTATAATAAAGGTTTGGATTTAGAACCCAATGACATTAATGCATTAATATTGAGAGCTGAAATTAAGGACCAATTAGGTGATGATATGGGAGCTGTAAGCGATTGTTCGAAAGCACTTGAGCTCGATAGGAAAAATTCGAAAATACATTACACACGCGCATTGGCTCTGTACGATTTAAAAAATTACAAAATGGTTATTGAAGATTGTACAAGTGCAATAGAAATAAAACGAGAGTATTGGGAAGCTTATATTCTTCGTGGTAACGCGTATGATTTTATCGATAAATACGAAGATGCTTTAAAAGACTATAGTAGAGCAATAGAAATAAATCCTAAAGCTATAGAAGCATATGATCAGCGTGCTGTAGCTCGATTGTCGAGGAATGATTTAGTTGGTGCACTTTCGGATTTAAGTAAAGCATTAGTTATTGCCCCCAACGATATTAAATTACTTGAAAAAAGAGCGGTATTAAAAAATGCTACCAAAGATTATGAAGGGGCACTTGATGATTTAACTGAAATTTTAGAAATAAATCCCCAACATATAAAAGCCTTGCTAACCCGTGCTGATATTTTTGTAATTCAAAATAAACTAGAAGACGCTTGTGTTGATTACAAAAAGGCTGAAGCGCTAGGCGATATTGTCGCATTGAGTAAGCGGATTTTTAATTGCAAGTGATTTTTTTTTATTTTTTAATAGTAAAATACAATGTTTATGAAACACAAATTATTTTTTTTGTTGATGCTGATTTATTCATCTTTTTTTGCGCAACTTGATTTTGAAAGTAAAGTAAAATTTACAAAAGCTGATACGTTGCGCGGTACATTATCTCCATTTAGGACTTGTTACGATGTATTATCATATGATTTAGATGTTAAAGTAGATATTGATAATAAATCAATTTCGGGTAGTAACACTATTAAATTGAAAGCAATTACAAATTTTAAAACATTGCAAGTCGATTTGTTTGAAAATATGAAAATAGATAAAATCGAATTCAAAGATTTGGAGTTAAAATATACTCGGTTGTATAATGCTGTATTTATTGAGTTTCCAGATTCCATTTCAAAAGGTGTTGTTCAGTTTTTAAAAATTTCTTATTCTGGTAACCCTCAACCAGCAAAAAATGCACCATGGGATGGTGGCTTTACTTGGTCGAATGATAAAGAAGGTAACCCTTTTGTTGGTGTTTCTTGTCAGGGTACAGGGGCTAGTTTGTGGTGGCCTTGTAAAGATCATCAAAGCGATGAGCCCGATGAAATGCTTATAAGGATAAGTGTTCCAACTGGTTTAACTGAAGTATCGAACGGGCGTTTAAAAAAACAAACCGATTTGCAAAATGGTTTTACAAAATTTGAATGGTATGTTTCATATCCAATAAATAATTATGACGTTACTTTGAATATAGCTAAATACAAGCATTTTAGCGATTTTTATTTTAACCCAAATTATACAGATACACTTACATTGGATTATTTTGTATTACCTTTTAATTATGAAAAAGCGCAAACCCAATTTTTACAAGTTAAATCAATGCTCAATTGTTATTATAATTATTTTGGAGAATATCCTTTTATTCGTGACGGCTATAAGCTTGTTGAAGCCCCTTATCTTGGCATGGAGCACCAAAGCTGCGTTGCATATGGCAACAAATATAAAAATGGTTATTTAGGATACGACAGATCAAGGACAGGTTATAAATTTGATTATATAATAATTCATGAATCAGCTCATGAGTGGTGGGGTAATAGTATTACTACCAATGATTTGGCTGATATGTGGATTCATGAAGGATTTGGAACATACTCGGAAGCTCTTTATATCGAATGTTTATATGGGCACGAAGCATATATGGAATATATAAATTCTGAGAAAGAATCAGTGTCAAACGATTCTCCAATTTGTGGAAAATATAATTTAAATAACGAAGGTTCTGGAGATATGTATCCAAAAGGAGCATTGCTCATACATACCATCAGAAGTATTATAAATGATGATAAATTATTTTTTGAAATATTAATGGGTATTCAAACTACGTTTAAATATCAAACAGTTAATTCAAGTGATATAGAGAATTATATTAGCCAGAAATCGGGGTATGATTTTTCCAAAATATTTAAAGTATATCTTCATAGTAAATCCATACCAATTTTAAATATAAAACTCTACAAGGATTTTATGGATACAAAAGCAATATATAGTTATAGTTTTAAAAATAATTCATTAACTAGTAATCTATACGAATATAGAGGGTTTGCGATGCCAATTAAAATTACAGTAGAAAAAAATA
>CANCPZ010000136.1 GCA_947380175.1 Bacteroidota bacterium
ACGAATTCTTAGAGGAAATAAAAAAGATAACTTCTGGGAAATGGGTGATACAGGTCCTTGTGGACCATGTTCTGAAATTCATTATGATGGACGTACAATCGAGGAAATAGCAAATATTTCGGGTGCATTGCGTGTAAATCAAGATGACCCTCAAGTGATAGAAGTATGGAACAATGTGTTTATGGAGTTCGAACGCAAAGCAGATGGATCGTTGGTAAAATTACCTAAACAACATGTGGATACAGGAATGGGGTTTGAGCGACTAGTGCGTGTTTTACAAAATAAACAATCTAATTATGATACAGATGTTTTTAGCCCATTACTTGATAAAATTGAAGAGCTGAGTGGTCATCGCTACAAACCTCAAAATGAAAATCAGCATCCGCAACAATTAATAATTAATATTGCAATGCGTGTTATTGCAGATCACATTCGTGCAATTTCATTCAGCATTGCCGATGGGCAACTACCTTCTAATACAGGAGCAGGATATGTTATTCGAAGAATTTTAAGACGCGCAATACGTTATGGTTACCAATCTTTAAATTTAAAAGAACCATTCATGTTTCGCTTAGTTCCTGTCTTAGCACATCAAATTGGTCACGCATTCCCCGAGCTAGTTTCTCAAAAATTATTAATTGAAAAAGTAATTAAAGAAGAGGAAGTTTCTTTTTTTAGAACGCTAGAAAATGGATTAAAACGAATAGATAATGTTTGTATTACCATTTCAAATGAAAAGAAAAATAGTGTTGATGGAGCAACAGTTTTTGAATTGTATGATACGTTCGGTTTTCCTCTAGATTTAACATCTTTGATAGCACGAGGCTATGGATTAAGTATCGATGAAGTAGGATTTCAAACAGAATTAGAAAAACAAAAAACGCGTTCACGCAAAGCTACCACTATAGATACTGGTGACTGGAATTTAATAGAAGGCTTTAAGGCCGAAGAAGGCGGAAGAATATTTATTGGCTACAAGATATTAGAATGTGAAACAAAAATCATTCAATTCCGAAAAGTAAAAGCCAAAGGGAAAGAACAATTTCAACTAGTTTTAAACCAAACACCTTTTTATGCCGAAAGCGGTGGACAAGTTGGAGATACAGGTGTATTAGAATCTTTAAACGAAAAAATAATAATTACCGATACAAAAAAAGAAAATGGAATTATTATTCATTTTACTGATAAATTACCTGAAAATTTAACGCAAACATTTATTGCAAAAGTAGATTCAGAAAGAAGAAAATCAACAGAGAACAATCATAGCTCAACACACCTATTACACGCTGCTTTGCGCAAGGTACTAGGCAACCATGTAGAACAAAAAGGCTCATTGGTAAATGATGAATATTTGCGGTTCGATTTTTCTCATTTTGCTAAAGTTACTGACATAGAGATTGCTGAAATTGAATCAATTGTAAATCAAAAAATCAGAGAAAACATATCTTCAAACATTCAGGAAATGCCAATCGATGAAGCTAAAAAAACAGGTGCCATGGCTTTGTTTGGCGAAAAATATGGCGACAGTGTTCGAGTAGTTACATTCGATAAAAATTATTCTATTGAATTGTGTGGAGGAACGCATGTTGCTTCAACTGCACAGATAGGCTTATTTAAAATAAGCTCGGAAGGAGCTGTAGCAGCAGGAATAAGACGCATTGAAGCAATAACATCCCTAAAGGCTGAAGCATTTTTCAATCAACAAAATGTGCTAGTGAACGAATTAAAATCGCTTTTAAAAAACCCGAAAGACGTCTTAAAAAGTGTTGAAAATTTGATGGAACAAAATTCAGAGTTACAAAAAAAAATTGAGCAAATGCTTCGTGATAAAGCAAAAGACTTGAAAATAAAATTACTTTCGAAACAAAAATCAATCAACGGAATTAATTTTATTGCCGAAAAAATCGAACTTGATTCAGCCGACGCAATAAAAGATTTATCGTTTGATTTACGTAACAGCATCGACAATTTATTTATGGTACTTGGCGCTGAAATAAATGGCAAACCAAGTCTTTCAATCATTATTTCCGACACGCTTGTAAAAGATAAAAACCTTAATGCAGGAACCATCGTTCGTGAATTAGGAAAAGAAATACAAGGTGGTGGTGGTGGCGCTGCTTTTTATGCAACCGCAGGAGGCATTAATTCTAAAGGAATTGAAACGGCTTTAGAAAAAGCAAAAAAATATTTGAATTAAAAAGCAGGCGCTAGTGTAAAGCTAGCGCCTACTAATTCTATATTTTCCTACAAAAGGGTAAGCCAATAATTTCACTTCTCCACTCTCCAATCAATTGGCAAAATACCTTGATGCTCCAATATTTTATTGGTTTTCGAAAAATGTTTGCATCCGAAAAAAGCCCCACGCGCCAATGGAGATGGATGTGCTGCTTTTAAAATAAAATGTTTGTCCTTATCAATCAACAGTTCTTTTGTTTCAGCAAATTTGCCCCACAATAAAAACACAACCCCTTTTTTTTGATCTGACAATGTTTTAATTACAGAATCGGTAAATCTCTCCCACCCTTTGTTATGATGCGAACCTGCATGCCCTTCACGTACAGTTAAGGTAGCATTCAACAATAAAACACCTTGGTCAGCCCAAGGTTCTAAATTACCATCTTGAGGTATCGGAATATTTAAATCGGATTGCAATTCCTTAAAAATATTTACAAGCGAAGGAGGTTTTCTGATTCCTGCACTAACTGAAAAACACAAGCCATTCGCCTGCCCTAAACCATGATAGGGGTCCTGCCCAATAATTACAACTTTAACATCATCAAACGAAGTTCTATTAAACGCAGCAAATATTAAATTTCCAGGAGGAAATATTTTATAATTCTTTTTTTCATCTATCAAAAAAGCCTTTAATTGAAAAAAATAGGAGTTTTTAAATTCCTCGCTTAAAGCATTTAACCAACCCTGCCCTAAATTAATAGTATTTACTTTCATAGTATTTTTAACTTAAAAACGAACCAAAAGTAGGGTTTACTACTTAATTTTAAAAAATGTTAAAAAAATAGTTACACATACATTTGCATAACTACATTATTATAATAATTTTGCAGTGTATTAAAAGCTCTAAATAAGAAAATCGTTTTATCCAATGCATATGAAAAAGTTTTTTGTAATTATTATATCAATTGTTGTTGTAAGTGCTACTTTTTCTTCATGCAAAAGCCACGAACGTTGTGCTGCATATGGGAAAATAAACAAAATAGAAACAGAAAAAACAATTTCTGACAACTCAAAAAGAGCTATATAATTAAATTTTTTCCTCTGAGTTCTTAGCCCTTTTAATTCCTAATTATTATTTTATTTTTTTAGACAGCTACTTAAAAAACTAATTTTAAAAGGTTACTTTTTTATTACTAAGCTACTCTAAACCCTTACTTTTATTTACTTGCCTTAAATCAGCAATATTTAAAAACTACCGTCTGTATCAATTCGCTACTTAAACTTTTTGAAACAGGACAGGTTCTTGCAGCATTTTCTAATAATTCTTTTTCTTTATCAGAATATTGTATTTCAGGCATAATAAAATCCACAACAATTTCACTCACCCTTCTTGGGTTGCTTTCCATATTTTTTGTAATTTCTACACGTGTACCATCAATGTTTATAGCGTGGCGTTCCGCTACAATACCCATAATTGTTAACATACAACATCCTAACGATGTAGCCAACAAATCTGTTGGAGAAAATGCTTCGCCTTTTCCGTTGTTATCTATTGGTGCATCGGTAAAAATAGAATTACCAGACTGCATATGTGTTGCCTCTGTTCGCAAACTACCTGTATAAATAATTTTTGATGTTGCCATGACTGATTATGATTGACTTTTGTTTTTTAATAAGTATATTTGTGAAACAAATGTAATGCAATGCTAAAACAAACATTCACTATTTTACTTATTTTTATTTTATCTTCCAAACTTGTCGCACAAGATGCTAAGATTGAATTAAAAGATAATTTAACTCGGTTAAATAATGGGGAGGATTTGAATGTATTGTATCGCAACGAATCCAGTTTTGGTTTTTATGTTCATTCTGCTGGCGGATTTGGTTTAGCATACAGAAGAGGCGTGCACGTTACGGGTAAACGCAAACGGATGTTTGAAATCGAAGCATCTAACTTTAAACATCCCAAAGAAGTTAAAAGTGTTTCATATCACGAAAATTCAAAAGGCTATGTTTATGGAAAACTTAACTCTATTTTCCTTATTCGTCCTGGAGTTGGATATCAGAATATTTTATTCCAAAAAAGTGATAAAAAGAGTGTTGAGATTCGATATTCTTATTTTTTAGGGGCAACCATTGCTTTTGCAAAACCAATCTATTTAGAAATTTCTCATAACTATTCGACAACAGGTTCTCTCGGAACAATTACAACTGAACGATACAATCCTGACGTTCATAAACCAGAAGATATTTTGGGAAAAGCTTCTTTTTTCAAAGGAATTGGCAATACAAAAATATACCCAGGAGCATATGCAAAAGCTTCATTAAGCTTTGAATACGGTGATAGATTTAATTCATTAAAGGCAATAGAAACTGGAGTAATTGCAGATATCTACCCAAATGCAATCCCAATGATGGCTTTTAATAAAAAACAAGATATCCTTTTTTCGTTATACCTAAAATTTATATTAGGTAAAAAATGGTTTTAAGAATTCTGTTCAAACACTTAATACAACCTTGAATTATCCCTAAAAAGTATTCTAAAAAATGTCTGAAAACAATATAGAAACTCAAGAACAACGAAGATTTAAAAATAAACCAAACTGGCTTAGAGTTAAACTTCCTACGGGTAAAGAATATGCCGAAGTCCGAAAAATAGTTTCTACACACAAATTACATACTATTTGTGAAAGTGGAAATTGCCCAAATATGGGTGAATGTTGGGGGGCAGGAACCGCAACATTTATGATTTTAGGAAACATTTGTACACGATCATGTGGATTTTGCAATGTTGCAACAGGAAAACCATTAAATATTGACAAAGAAGAACCTGAAAGAGTAGCCGAATCAGTTCGATTAATGAATGTAAAACATTGTGTAATAACTTCTGTTGACAGAGATGATTTAAAAGACGGTGGCTCCACAATTTGGGTCGCAACAATCAATGCAATTCGAAGAGTTAGCCCACAAACTAAATTTGAAACATTAATTCCCGATTTCCAAGGAAAATGGGAAAATTTACAACGGATTATCGATGTTAACCCTGACATTGTTTCGCATAATCTAGAAACAGTTCGAAGACTAACAAAACAGGTAAGAATACAAGCGAAATACGATAGAAGCCTGGAAGTTCTAAAGAGACTAAAAATGGCTGGCATTAAAACTAAATCAGGAGTGATGCTCGGATTAGGTGAAACAGAACAAGAGATTTACGAAACAATGGATGATTTAAGGGCTGTTGGTTGCGATGTTTTAACATTGGGACAATACTTACAACCTACTTCCAAACACTTGCCAGTAGTTGAATTTATTCGCCCAGAAATTTTCGAACAATATAAAAAAATCGGAATAGAGAAAGGTTTCCGCTTTGTTGAAAGTGGGCCCTTAGTTAGGTCGTCTTATCATGCCGAAAAACATATTTTCTAATACAATATACAACCAATTATTTTTTTTATTACTTTTGAATCAGTACCCCATAAATATATAATTATTTAATGCTATGAAAAACAACAAACTATTGCTAAGTTCAATATTATTAACTGGAGCAATGCTGTTATCAGCCTCATTATACTTTAATAACAAGGCAAAATATTCTCCAAGGGTTTCTGAAAAATCAGAAAGTCGAGATGAAAAAGAAGACGCGGAAGGCATGGCTCGTTGGCTTTTTAATATGAGAAAAAACCCATTAACAGGAAAGATAGACCCTTTAGATGTGATAAAAGTAAGGGAGGATGTTATGAGAATGGTGAAATCAAAATCGCCTAATACTGCCTTAGGTTTAGATTGGAAAGAACTTGGGCCTGATAATGTTGGAGGTCGTACAAGAGCTATTTTAATTGATAAAAACAACACTACAAAAATATTTGCAGGTAATGTAGGTGGAGGCTTATGGGTTTCTACAAACTCTGGTTCTTCATGGCAAGGTGTTGCAGGATTCGATCAACAACCTAACTTAGTTATTTCTTGTATTACACAAGCTACTAATGGTGATATTTATGTTGGTACAGGCGAAGGATTTATGGGGATGGGAGGATCTTTTGGGACAAGTACCATTGGTAATGGTATTTACAAATCAACAGATGATGGTGCAACTTTTAATTTGTTGGCGTCGACAATACCTACAACTTCTAATACTACTAATGCAACAGCAAATACAGGGTTTATTTCTGTTTATAATTTAGCTGCATCACCTACCAATCCTAATTTGATTTATGCAGCTACTGATTATGGCTTACAAGTAACATTAGATGGTGGACTAACATGGTCACACCCTGTTAATAACCCTGTTAATACAACCTATTGCCTTGATATAGACGTTGCTAATGATGGCACCGTTATGGCAGTAATTGGAAATAACATATACCAATCAACGGATGGCACAACGTTTAATTTATTAAATCCTGTTGGCTTTCCTACTTTATATAAAGGACGTATTGAGTTAGCTATTTCACCTACTGACCCAAATTATATTTACGCTTCTATTTCTAGCACCTCAAGTGCTGTTTACTCAGGTTCAGAAAAAATGGATGGCCATTTATTAGGAATTTACCAATCTACAGATAAAGGTGCAACCTGGAAAACAATTGCTAATGGAGGCAGTAGCTTATTCGACCCATTAGGCAGCCAAGGAGATTATGCAAATACTATAGCTGTATTCCCTTCAGATAAAACATCAATTGTTGTAGGAGGTCTTGATAATTGGGTTTGGAAACAAACAGATCCTTCAACCCCAGGTGTTGGCCAATGGATTCAGGCTACTTTTTGGAATGCAAATTACCCGGGCTTCACTCACTACGTTCATGCGGATATACATACAATTAAATTCAATCCAATCAATCCCAATATAGTTTATATCGGTTGTGATGGTGGTATTTTTCGCTCCATAAATGGGGGACAAGATTTTACACCAATAAACAATAAATATAATGCAACTCAGTTTTATTCAATAGCTTTCGAAAGTGATTTAAATAAAGGCATTATGGGTGGAGCACAAGATAATGGAACACAATACATTTCAGGCCATGGAAATTCGCCACAAGCAGCTAATAGTGTTGATGGTGGTGATGGTTTTCAGTGCGAGATTTCATACTTAAATCCTAATGTTTCATTTACATCTGTCTACTTCAGCCAAATA
>CANCPZ010000137.1 GCA_947380175.1 Bacteroidota bacterium
TTTTTTCAAAAAAAAGAACTAAATATATTCTAATTGTTTTATTATAAAATTTTAGAGAAAATAATCACTATTTGATTTTACCTTTAAATACTTTTTTAAATTTTTCTACTTTAGGCTGTATCACATATCGGCAATAAGGTTGATCGCCATTGCCAATAAAATAGTTTTGATGATACCCCTCCGCAACATAAAATGGTCCTGCCGAACTTATTTCGGTTACAACAGGGTAATCAAATGTTTTAGATTCGGTAAGCTCTTTTTTATACTTTTCTGCTAATTCTTTCTGCTCTGGGTTATGATAAAATATCACAGAACGGTATTGCGTGCCAAAATCGTTTCCTTGCCTATTTAATTGAGTAGGATCATGGGATTGCCAGAAGGCAGCTAATAGTTCATCGTAACTTATTTTTGTAGGGTCAAACAAAATTTGACACACTTCAGCATGACCTGTGTTACCATTACAAACTTCTTTATAAGTAGGGTTTTTAACGATACCTCCTGAAAAACCTGAAATTACTTTTAAAACACCATCTAAAAGTTGAAACTGGGCTTCTACACACCAAAAACAACCTGCTCCAAAAGTTGCCGTATCTACGTTAATTGTTTTTTCCATTGAATTGTATGCTGAATCTGTTTTGATATTTTTATTTTCGAAATATTTATAACCACATGAATTAAAATTAAATGCAGCGAGAGTTAAATTGATTATTAAGAAAATTTTCATTAAAAAAATATTATGATTCTTTAAATACGAGAAGTTCTTCATTAGCAACTTATACATAGAAGTAAAGCGCATCAAAATTAAAGAACAATTTACAGATAAAATTAAAATTTGTGGAAAATTATATAACTAGCTTGTAATTATTTTAATAATTCCAAAGCTTCTTGTACTGAAATGGCTTGATTGTTAAAAAATGCGACTATAAAAGCATCTGTTAATCCAAAATTCTTTACCAGATCATTTTTAAATGCTATAGCTTCACTATAATTATCTGTCGACCCAACAAAATATTTTGTTAACCCGTTGACTGTTGATTCTTTTACTAAGCCTTTAATTTTAGCAAATATTTCTGCCTTATCAGACGGAGGCAAATTTTTAAATATACCTACTTGAATTTTAAACTTAATTAATTCTTTATTCACAGAATTAGTAACAGAACTATCTTTAGTATCAGTTATTGAGTCTGTTTTTTCAGCTGATGTTGCCCCTGCTTCTGTCAAAGTAATTCTTTTACCATTTTTATATGCAGTAATAAACGCACCTTCGTAACCATTTAATAATATTTCTACTTTTTGTTTTGCAGCATCATCAAGGATTTTAAATGATCCTGTCATATATTTATATAAACCATCATCTGTTTTTACTTCAATTAAATCTTTAAATCCTTTAAAAACATTTTTTGATAATCGTCTATGAAATGCACCAAGCTGAATTCTAAAAACTAAAGCTTGATTATCCATCGCTGTTTTTGGAGTTTCAGTTTTGATTATTGGGTTTGTTGTTTTTATATCACTAGATGTTGCTGAAACAATAGTTGCTTTGGAATCAGTTGCATTATTTACCGTTGCATCATAGTATTTGCCATTTTTTAAATAAATTACTTTTGCATCTGCAAAACCCTGACTTATACATTCTTGCTTACGCTTCTCGGCATCCAATGAACTTACATAACTTCCTGCCTTGTAAATTGTGGTAGAATCATCAATACTAGAACTTGAAATATCATTAATACTTAAAAATTTCGTCATAATTTCAGGCGTTAACCCCGACTTAAACCTACCTAACTCAACCATATATTCCTTTTGATTCGGATTCACAAACTCGCTCCCCTTTTTATTATACATTTCAACTTTTGCAAACGCACCAATTGAATCGTTGTAAACATTATATTGGTAAGCAATAGTAGAATCATTCATTTGAACTCCTTTTGAGTCAACAATTGCTGATTTCGGTGAATTTATTTCACTATCCTTATAATTTGGAACCCCGTCTCCATCATCATCTAATGCACAACCATGAGAATTAACAGCAACTCCTAAAGGAGTTCCTTGACATGAATCTTTGTCATCAGTTACTCCATCTTTATCTTGATCATTAGCATCTATCGCTAAAAAATCAACATTATCGTATAATGTATTTTCTTCGATAGAAGATTCTTCCTTTTTTTTGCTTCCTAAATTATAATGAATTGAGAAAGAGGTTATCATAAAATTATCATTCTTACTATTACCGACTCTATTTCCAACACTACTAGAGGTAACACCATCAATATAATCTGTAAACGTAAAATGCATGGTGGCACCTAATTTAAATTTTAAATAATCATTAATTTCAAATGTTACACCGGCACCAACTGGCAAAGCAAATGAATGCTCTGGGTAACGTTTAACACCATCCGTTTTAACGTTTAACACCTCTCTTATATCTGTTTCATAGGTATAATCACGGTTTATTTCTATAGCATTGATAGCATTGACATCATTTTCTGCCATGTTACGAGTTGTGCCATCTAACCAATAATAATATTTATTTCCATATTTATCATACATATCCGTTTTAGAAAGAAATTCGAACGATTCAAAACCTACCGAAACGAAAGGATTGGCTTTATGATTTGAGGGTAAAAAATTATCAAAATTATAGGTTAAACTTATACCTCCCGATTTAATAGAAGATTCGAAATTAAGGTTCCGATTATTTGGAGAAAAATGTTCGTTGGCTGATAATTTACCATACAGAACAAAAAAATCGAAATCTAAATAACTTGTAAGACCTTGCGTTATAGTTAATTGATATGCCAATCGACTAACCATCGGAGTTTGAAAATGTTTAGCATACATATCGCCATAAAATGAAAACATACCTACTCCTAAACCTATTGTAGGCTTAAAAACAAATGAGCTGGCATATTGGACTTGTGAAAGATTAGGAGAGCTAATGTAAGAACATATTATAGGCGCATCTGCTATTATAGGCGAATCTGCTGTGTGTGGTAAAGCACTTCTATTTTTTGAAGTATCAATAAGCGCTGAATCAACTTTTGATTGCGCAAAGGAATAACTTAAAGTTAAAAACAGAAATAAAAAAGCACACAATCCTTTCATCATATAGACAAAGATAAAAAAAAACTCTATTTAACAAATTTTATCAAAATAAATTACATTTTAATTTACTATTTGTTTTGAGGGTGAGATTGAAAATAATGTATTAACTCCTTTAATTTTTCGACTGTAAAGTATGAATCACCTTCAAAACAAGCATCAATAGCCTTCGATATTTCATCACCAGTAATTACTCCATCATTATTTATATCTGCAACTTTTAATGATGCTGGAATTCCAATAGAATTTAAAGGTATGTTTTTTTCGACTTGCACTGAATCATTTACTAAACCTATTTCTGATAATTTGGTATTTACTGTTTCGGGAAGGAGACTATCATTTACTGTAGATAAAGTATCAGGTTTTTCGGCAATTACATCTTCTGCCTGAAGCAAACTAATTCCTTTACCATCTTTAAAAGCAGCAATAAAAGCGCCAGAGTATCCATTTAAAAGTACATCTTGCCTATGTTTTGAAGCATCATCGAAAGAACCATAAGAACCAGTCATGTATTTATACAACCCATCATCTGTTTTTAATTCTATTAAATCTTTATACTCTTTAAAAACAGTTTTAGGTAAACGATTTTTATATGCGCCAAGCTGAATTCGATAAACCAACCCTTTTTTACTTAAAGTTTCTTTTGAAATTGGATTACTAATTATCGGACTTAAAGACGTATCCGTTTTACTTAATTTATTATTTAACGATTTTGCTTTAGCGCTTTTTGAATTAATTAAATTACTAGCTATAGCACCATCTTCATATTTTCCATTTTTCATAAAAATCACTTTTGCATCTGCAAAACCTTGACTAACAAAATCGTCTTTCCGTTTTTTTGCGTCCGATTCAATTGAATAACTTCCTGCTGTAAAAATAGTAGTCGAGTCGTCAATACTAGTGCTTGATATATCGCTAATACTTAAAAAATGTATTATTGTTTCGGCAGATAATCCTGTTTGGAATTTACCCAACTCAACGGTGTAACCCTTTGGATTAGGGTTGCCAAACTGACTTCGACTTCTATTATATATTTCAATTTTAACAAATGAACCAACTGAATCGTTGTAAACATTGTATTGGTATGCAATAGTAGAATCATTCATTTGAACTCCTTTTGAGTCAACAATTGCTGTTTTTGGTGAATTTATTTCGTTATCCTTATAATTTGGAATTCCATCTCCATCATCATCTAAAGGACAACCTGATGAATCGACAGAAACCCCCATTGGGGTATCTAAACATAAATCTTTTATATCTGTTATTCCATCCTTATCTTGATCTTCTGTATCTAAAACTAAAAAATCTACATTACTTGTATTATCATCTTCCAATATTGTTGGCTCTTTTGACTTTGTACCTAAATTATAACATATGGAAAATGAGCTCATCATAAAATTATCACTTTTACTATTACCAACTCTATTACCCATACTATTAGCAGTTACACCATCAATATAATCTGTAAAAGTAAAATGCATAGTAGAACCTAATTTAAAATTTAAATAATCATTTATTTTAAATGTTACACCCGCTCCAATTGGTATTGCAAACGAATGTTCTGGATAACGCTTAAAGCCATCTGTTTTAACATTAAGAACTTCTCTTACATCTGTTTCATAGGTATAATCTCGATATATTTCAATTGCCTTGGAGGCGTTTGGATCGTTTTCTGCCATGTTACGAATAGTTCCATCTAGCCAATAATTGTATTTATTGCCGTATTGGTCGTACATATCGGTTTTTGAAAGAAATTCAAACGATTCTAATCCAACAGAAATATATGGACTAGCCGAGCGGTCTACTGGTAAAAAATTATCAAAATTATAGGTTAAATTTATTCCTCCTGAACTTATTTGTGATTCAAAATTCAGATTCCTATTATTGGCAACATCGCGTTCATTCGCTCCAACTTTACCATATAAAATATAAAAACTTAATTCCAAATACTTTGTAAGCTCCTGAGCTATATTTAATTCATATCCAATACGGCTAACCATAGGAGGTTGAAAATGATTGGTGTACATATCACCATAAAAGGAAAACATACCAACACCTAACCCTATTGTTGGTTTAAAAATAAATTCTTTTCCTAAGTTATAAACAGGTGAATTTATAGTTTTAGGATACAACGTATCTTTCGTTACTGCAAGATCAACAAGGTTTGTTTTAGAATCTTTTTGAGCATACAAAAAATTTACAGCTATAAACAGTAAAAAGACGATATGTAATCTTTTAATCATATACGAAGAAGATAAAAAAGATGAACCTAATAACTTTTACGAAACTAATTAAAGATTATTACTATTCAAAGTAATTCTATTTGAACCACTTTTGGTTTGATATCATTAAGGCTTCCTGAACAGTGATTCGCTTTCCATTATTGTAAGAGGCTATCCATGGTCCAACAACACCTTTATCTCTTATATTTTCTCTAGAATCGTGAGCATCCTTATATTCTTTATGCAAACCTACAGTGTACTTAGTAAACCCATCGACCATTTCAGTATTAACAGCTTCTGTAAGTTTATACTTAGTAGCCAACATAGCTGCATTGACAGCTTTATGCAACGCTGCAATCTGAACACTATAACTAACATTGCCTTGTGAAATAGGGAAATTATTTGCAGACAAAGATTTATCAGAACTATCAGCTATGGTTTCAGGTAGAGTTGTTTTTTGAACATCATTAACTTTGGTATTCTGATCCAAACTAACCAATGATTCTGACTGTGTGGTACTCGAAGTATTTGACGATTTAGTAGAATTAACATCTTCGGGAGTTACTAATGGTTCGGAAGATACAGGTTTTGTAACTAAGGTTTCATTATTTGCATTTGCAACCAAACTAGTATTACCAGGTAATGTAGAAGCTAGTATAAATTTTTTAGTTTCATCATTTTCTAAATAGGTAAATACACCACTTATCCCCTGTACATCGGCTGGATTAACCATATGCACTTTGTAAGAAATTTTAATTTCAGCCTGAACAGGAATGGACAACCAAACAAACTTCGCTTTTTTGTCGGTATCATCAAAAGTAAATGACGCGTCAGACGATTCAATAACCGATGCTGTATAACCAATAGGCATCAACTCTACTAATTTAGCAAAACCTTTAAGGTTTGCTTTATTGATTGTTACATCAACATTAAAATCCCCATTAACAACATCGGAAATTTTACGAACCAAAGATGCTGTTAATCCTTCGTTCGGATTACCTACTGAAGTCTTTTCTGCTGGAGCAGTTGTAACTTGATCAGGAAGTGGTGTTGAGACAACAGGTTCGCTGACAACCAAAGCTGAATTAGAATGAGTTGTAGTGTCTGTAGCCTTCGTAGGTTCTGATATTTTATTGGTTACAATAGGTTGAGGCGTTTCGAAAGAAGTGATACTAATTGATGATGAAGGTATATCTATTGATTGTTTAACATTATCGGCTATATATGAAAATGTACCAGATATGATTTTATCTCCACTAACACCTGCAGGAACAAGAACTTTATAAGATACCTTTATCTCATTATCTAAAGGCAAAGACATCCAAATAAATTTAACAACCGAACCACTATTCGTAAAAGAAGCGCCATTACTTTTATCTTCCACAGCAGTAAACCCTGCAGGTAACGTTTGTTGAAGTTTTGCAAAACCTCCTAGACTAGCTTTATTTATAGTTAATTCGACAACAAATTCGCTTTCAGGTTTTGCTGAAACAGGCATTTTTTGATTTACAGAAACTGGATCAGCGAAGAAAAAATGATAAATCAATAATGCTACAGCATTGGATAAGATAGCGATGTATTTTAACATAGATAATTAAGTATTAAAAGATAATTTATAAAAATATTATTGTAAAAAAATAATAACTTAAATCATTTAATTTTTCAATTGTAAAATCTGAATCACAAAAAACACATCAATCGTAAAAGAACTTTATTATCAGTTTTACCTATAATCATAATAGCTTGAACAAAATTAAATTCAAGTTATTCTAAATTAGATTTTATTAAAATGTGATGCAAAATATT
>CANCPZ010000138.1 GCA_947380175.1 Bacteroidota bacterium
TGAAATTCCAGGATGGCTAGCAAATAAAATTAGTAAATCAATAGAATTTAGAGGTGCGATTGGAATGGTTGGAGGATTTTTTACGTTCACACTATTTTACACAATTCAAACAATTTTTATATGGAAATATTCGCATACTTTATGGATAACATTGATGTACTTAATTAGTTTACCTTTAACAGGTTTGATGGCTTATTGGTATTTTAATAAGGTTAGCAAAATCAGGAATAAATGGACCTTGATTATGCTTTTTTACAAGAAAAATGATTATATATCGAATCTGATTGTTGAAAGAGAAAATTTAATTGCCGAATTCGAAAAAGCAAAAAATAAATTTATAGAACTAAATCCTAAAAAATAAATGTATAGTCAAATCTAAAAACAAATACTAACTTTTAAAACAAAAACTATGTGGACAGAAGAAAATAATCAATTAAAATCTGAATTTGAATTCAGTAACTTTATTGAAGCCTTTGGTTTTATGAGCAAAGTAGCTTTAATTTCGGAAAAAATGAATCACCACCCAAACTGGAGTAATAGTTACAATAAAGTAACTATTATGTTGTGTACACATGATGAAGGAAATAAGATAACTTCAAAAGATAGAAAACTTGCAGCTGAAATTGAAAAAACATTTATTGGTAGCCACTCTATTTTTAAAGGATAATAAATTCATTCGATTATTGAATATGTTTAAACATTTTACACTTATTTTTTTTATTCTATTTAATCAAAGTGTTGGATTTGCCCAAAAATCAAAGCTAAATGATGAAATAGATAAATTAAAAAAAGATGTGGCAATGAAACATGCCACATGGAGCATTTGTGTAATGCCTGCTAAAAAAGATACCGTTATTGCAGAATATAATAGTGCTTTAAGCTTAGTGCCTGCAAGTACAATGAAAATAGTAACTACAGGAGCAGCGTTATCTATACTTGGCAGTAATTTTAAATTTGAAACCAAGTTACAATATGATGGAATACTGGACACTGTTTCAGGAGTGCTAAAAGGTAATTTATTTATTACTGGTGGTGGAGACGCTACACTAGAATCCGAGTATTTTAAAGACGGGAAAGACAGTATTACTTTAGTTGAAAAATGGGCTACAATACTTAAAGAGAAAGGAATTAAAAAAATTGAAGGCGCTGTAATAGCCGATGCTAGTATTTTCGATGACAATATGATTCCATCTCAATCGATATGGGGAGATATAGGCAACTACTTTGGTGCGGGAGCATGTGGTTTAACCTATATGGATAATAAATATACTGTTCATTTAAAATCAGGAGAAATTAACACTAAAACAATAATATCGAGTGTTGTACCAAACGTTTCTGCTTTATTAGTAAACCATGTAACGGCAGGTGGGAATAAAGATAATGCTATTATTTATGGAGCACCCTATTCGGATTACCGAACAATTGAAGGCACGATTCCTCCAAACAAAAAAGATTATGAAATTAGTGGCTCTATGCCCGATCCGGCTTTATTTTGTGCAAAATCATTAGCAATAGCTTTAAAGAAAGCGGGAGTAAAAATTACTAAAGAAAGTACCACTGTTAGAGCTGAAAAAGATAATGAATTAACTACAGAAAATTTTGCTGGCTATAAAAAAGCAGAATACGAAATCACAAAAAGAACAACACTTTATACTAACTATTCGCCCAGTTTAGATAAAATAGTTTATTGGACCAACTTCAAAAGTATAAATCTATACGCCGAACATTTATTAAAATTTATTTGTTACAAAAAGTATGGAAAAGGAACGGAAGATGAAGGCACAGAAATTATTAAAAAATATTGGAAGGATAAAAATGTGGATGTGAGTGGCTTTTTTATGAATGATGGCTGTGGTTTATCTAGGTCTAATGTTATTACCACAAAAACCGAAGTGCAAATTTTACGATATATGACGATGGATAAAAATTACAAAGCTTTTTATAATTCATTGCCAATTGCAGGAAATAAAGGTTCATTAGGTGGCTTATGCGAAGGTACATATGCAGCTAACAACTTATGTGCTAAAAGCGGCTACATAAATCGTGCAAGAGGTTATACCGGATATGTAAAAAACAAAAAAAGTGAATTACTATGTTTTTCATTATTGGTTAATAATTATGAATGCTCGCCTACTGAGATGAAAAACAAACTAGAGAAACTACTAATTGCAATAGCTGAAATGGAATAATACAGTTTGTTTAATTAAAAACAAGTCATATTGTTGGTAAATTTATGTGCTAAAGATTAACTTAGAATACCTGCTAACAATGCAATTAATTTAATTAATGCTAATCTCTACCGTCTTCATTTGTGAAATTGTAATTACTATAATCGGTAATTACATTATAAAGCGTATCTCTTTCGATAGGTTTTCGGTTTACCTGCTTAATCATTTCTACAAGTTGCTGCGTTGTTAGCTTTGGCGATTGTTCTTCGGAGCCAGCCATCGTGTAAATTTTTGTAGAATCGTCAATGGTTCCATCAATGTCATCTACCCCAAAAGATAAAGATAATTGAGCCGTAGTTCTTCCAATCATTGGCCAATACGCTTTTAGATGCGCAAAATTATCCATGTAAATGCGCGCAATAGCATAATTTCTTAAATCTTCAATTACTGTTGATTCGTTAATGTGGCTCATCTGATTACCTTGATTACGAAATTTTAAAGGAATGAATGTGTTAAATCCTTTCGTTTTATCTTGTAATATTCTCAAACGATTCATATGATCGATGCGATGTTCAAACTTTTCAATATGCCCATAAAGCATTGTTGCGTTTGAAGGCATACCTAATTTGTGAGCTGTTTCGTGCATAAGTAGCCATTCGGTAGCAGTACATTTATCATCACAAATTTGTTTTCGAATTTCTTCATTAAATATTTCTGCTCCTCCACCCGGTAATGAATCCTGTCCGTGATCTTTTAAAATCCGCAAACCTTCTTCATAACTTACTTTCGCCTTACGACACATATATTCTAATTCAACAGCTGTAAATGCTTTTACATGTATATCAGGACGAATTGTTTTTATTTTTTTTATCAATTCTGCAAAATACATTAATCCCATTTTTGGGTGTACCCCACCAACTATATGAACCTCTGTAACAGGCTTTCCATCGTAATTACGTACAAGTTGCAAAATTTCTTCTTCTGACAATTCCCAACCTTCGGCTTTATGTTTTGTTAAGCGAGAATACGAACAAAATTTACAATCAAAAACACAAATATTAGTTGGTTCAATATGGAAATTTCGGTTAAAATAAACGTTGTCGCCATGTTTTTTTTCTCGAATATAATTCGCTAAAGTGCCAACAAAACCAAGTTCTGCAGTTTCATAAAGTAAAACACCTTCATCAAAAGTGATTCGTTCGTGTGAATAAATTTTTTCAGCAATATTTTTTAAACCTTTTGGTAAGGAAGTATCTGCAATAATAGAGGCAATAGAAGTTGACATATTCATAAATTTTGAAGTTCAAAGTTACGCTTTGATTGACTAATATCAAATGAGAACAATAATTGTTTTTATAATTAAACCTTTATATTTACAGACTTTTAATTTATGAGCAGCAAACGAATACTTTTAGTTGAAGACGAAGAGCATCTTTTAAAGACAATTCAATTAAATTTGGAGTTGGAAGGATATGCCATAAAAACTGCTATTACAGGAATGGAAGCGTTAAAAGTGTTCCGTAATAACAGCTTTGATTTGGTAGTTTTAGATGTAATGCTACCTGAAATGAATGGTTATGATGTTTGTGAAGCAATACGCAAAGAAAATACACAAATCCCTATTTTATTTTTAACAGCAAAAGGCGCTGGAAATGAGCGTATTCAAGGATTAAAATTAGGAGCAGACGATTATTTAACAAAGCCTTTTAATTTAGAAGAATTATTATTACGTATTCAAATTTTATTAAAACGAAATTTCTTTGAAAAAAAAGAAAAAACAGTTGAAGTATTCACTTTTGGCGAAAATGAAATAAATTTTTTTTCCTACGAAATTAAAGGAGTTAACCAACAAAAAGTACTTATTACCAAGCGTGAAATTGCGTTACTTAAATTATTAATTGAACGCAAAGGTCAAGTAGTCCCTCGCGAAGATATTTTAGATGAAGTATGGGGTATTGATGTTTATCCATCGTCTCGAACTATTGATAACTATATACTTGCTTTTAGAAAATATTTTGAAAAAAACCAGAAAGAACCTCTTCATTTTCTTTCTATTCGTGGTGTTGGGTATAAGTTTTTAGAATAAAATTAATTCATAGATTTATATGGAGCCTTTAAAAGAAATGTTCAATAAAAAATTCTATGAGCGATTGGCTTTTGAATTTTATAAAATAGAGGCAAACTTCCATCCTGATAAATTTGTAAAAGAAGTAACTATTGGTTTAACTGACATGTCGTTAAATCAACGTATGCGTAACACTTCCATTTTTTTGAAAAAACAATTGCCACTGGATTTTAAAAAAACGATTGATATTTTAGTTCAAGTTGCACCAAAATTTAAGGGGAACTACACATCGCTTATTTTTCCAGATTTTGTTGGTTTGTATGGATTAGAGAATTTTAGTTTATCACTGGATACGTTAAAGTTTTTAACTCAATTAGGTTCTTCCGAATTTGCTATTCGCGAATTTTTAAAACGTGATTTCAACAAAACCATTGCTGTAATGAATAAATGGGCCGATGATGAAAATTACCATGTAAGGCGATTAGCATCTGAAGGATGCCGTTCTAGACTTCCTTGGTCGTTTAACTTAACTGAAGTAATTAAAAATCCACAGATAACACGATCTATTTTAGAAAAATTAAAAGCTGATAAGGAGCTTTATGTGAAAAAATCGGTAGCAAATCATTTGAATGATTTTTCAAAAAATCATACTAATTACATGTTGAATGTTGTTAATAGCTGGGATAAAAAAAATGAACATACAGCATGGATAATTAAACATGCGATGAGAACTCTTATAAAAAATGGGGATAAAAATTCGCTTGCTATATTCGGGTTTGAGAAAAATGCAAAGGTTGATTTAATTAATTTTAAAACAAATAAATCAAAAATAAAGCTTGGTGAAAAACTACAATTTGATTTTGAACTAAAAGCTCAAAAAAATACAAATCAAATGCTTGTTATAGATTACAGAGTTTATTATGTCAAAAAATCAGGTGAGTTATTTCCTAAAGTTTTTAAGTTGAAAGAGATTAATTTGAAAGCAAATGAAGTGATAACTATTTCTAAAATCCATAGTTTTATTGATTTGTCAACTCGGAAACATTATTCAGGCACCCATTTTATTGAAATTAACATAAATGGCGAATCCTATTTTAAGAAGGAATTTGATTTACAACTATCTTAACAACGCTTTTAAATTTAAGCGCAATTTTAAAAAAAATTAATAGGCGAATTTTTAAAAAGATCTTACAGCTCTAACGAAAAGAAGGTTTGATTTGTCTGAATTATCTTTTACACCATCATAAAAACAGACATACCAGGCAATAAAATCACTAAATTCTGTTGAGCTCCAATAATACCCCCACTTTAAATCACCTAGTTGATTAAGGTATAAATTTTTATACATCAAATATACTTCATCAATTGAAGGTAAATACCAATCAGAATAATTTTCAATAATTAAATCATCACATAAAGTAGCTGCAGAAACACCTTTAGTGCCTGATGCTACAATAAGTTTTGTGTTAATAGCTCCAGAACCTATTTCTGAATTGGTAGCGTTAGTTTCAACATAATCTTCTCTATTCCATTGCTCGCCTGTACTTTGATCTGTTGGAGCACAAACAAGTCCATG
Source organism: Bacteroidota bacterium (assembly GCA_947380175.1). Taxonomy (GTDB): domain Bacteria; phylum Bacteroidota; class Bacteroidia; order 2-12-FULL-35-15; family 2-12-FULL-35-15; genus 2-12-FULL-35-15. Next base: position 5,810 of record CANCPZ010000138.1, read on the forward strand.
ACAACCAGTGTTATCTATATAAAAAACAATCCCACCTTGAAATTTGCTACCAATAGCTAAACCACAAACGGATAGGCTATCTTTTTGGGCAAATAGAGGGAATGAAAAAAGCAAAAAAGCAAAAAGAATTAATTTATCTTTTAAAGAGTTCCTTAACATTTTTCAAAAGTAAAAAGAAAAAGTGGTTTTAAAAGCAACTAAATTCAATTGTTTAGTTGCAAAAAATAAATGTTACCCTCGTAAATTTTTCTATGAAATTAAATTACTATTAGTCATTTATAAGGTGTAACGAAGTGTTAAATAAAATCCCCTACCTCGTGTAGAAAATCCATTTATCTCATAATATTTTTTATCAAAAATGTTTTCCACTCTTAAATTAGCGGAAAAACCTTCACAAATAGCTGCCCTTAAAGATATATCTAACAACGTATATTGTTCAACAGCAACTGTTCCTAATGCGCCATTCGGGCCTAAAGTCGATTCATAATACACATCGGCTCTAGAACCAACATGGCGAACATCTGCACGTACTGCAACTTTTTTCATTGGATAATATGTAAGCGATAGATTTGCTGTGCTCGGTCTGCGAGTTAAACCAAGCGACTCCACTTGTTTGTTATTTATAAATGCTCCATTGCCAAAAATTTGAACATAATTACTATGTGTTTGAGCCGTATCAATATCACTTGGTTTGTATTTTAATTTCCCACTCACTAAACTAATGTTTGCTGAAACAGCAAATTTGCTTGAAACTATAGAGTTGAAACTTAATTCAACTCCTTCCGTTATCATTGTTCCTAAATTAATATATGTATCGCCTCTGTAATCATCTCGTCCAAAATTTTGTCCAAGTGTATCAATACCAATATTTTTATCCCATAAATAAACATACTCAATTACATTTTCCACAACAGTATTAAAATAGGCTGCAGAAAGTGTTATGTTTTTAATGTGTTGTTTATAACCAATTTCATATGTTTTAGAGCTTTCTGGATTTAATTTTTTATTTCCTCGAGTTAATCCATTTGTATATTGAGTATCCCATGTGAAGTAACGTGTATCATCATATAATTGCCATAGCGATGGGGCATTAAACCCTGAAGCGTAAGTTGCATAAAGCAACCCTCCTTCCAATATTTTTACTGAAGGATTAATTTCGTAAGTATAATTAGAACCAAATATAGTATGATTACTTATTCTTAATCCTCCTGAAAGTGTAAATGATTTTATTTTTTCAGAAATTAATTCACCTCCAATATCAGTATGTAAAAACACATTTGATGTTGTTGATTTAGGATTTACAGAATCGGTAGACGTT
>CANCPZ010000139.1 GCA_947380175.1 Bacteroidota bacterium
AATTCTTCAAAAAGTCCTTTTACCGCAAGGATTTTAGTATTGATTTCAATTTTACTTTTCTCATTTCCTTTGCTTACTTCTTCGCTATAATTTTCGAGTATGCCTCTGAATGTTCTTGCTTCGTGCGGATGCTGTGGCTTTTGTAATTCAGCTTTCCGTTCCTCTATTGCCTTGTTTCGGTATGCTTCCAGTTTTTTATCCGTGAGATTCAAAACCTTTTCTTCGACCAACGTATCGTACATTATCCAAACTGGTAAGTAGCCGTATTCGCCTGTGTCCACATACTTTTGATAATTTTCTGTTATGGATTTTATGAAGTCTTTTCGTATTTGTATTTTTTCTTCAGGTGTCTTCTCCCTCTTTATTTCAGGTGGTTTCTGCACTATGGGTTTGTAGCTTGGTGTTTGCTTTTTGCCTTTTCCACTTAAATTATTTGCTCTTATTTCGCTTACAATTTCATTGTAGTTATTGCAGATATTCGGAATGGTAAACTTCTTTGTTCGCCAGTATTCAGGGAGCTTTTGAATCAAACTTAAAAACGCATCGGCTAATTCATTTTCATTTTGCAAATCAGGTTTTGTAATAAGTATTTTTTTAAGCAACAAAACCAATTGTTCGTTTTCCTTGTTGTCCCAAACATAAGAGGGCGAAAACTTCGCAAACACTTGTTTACAAAGCTTTACATCTTGCGTTGTGATACTTTCTTTTTTTGCGGAACTTTTTTCTTTGCCTTCGGGGCTGTTGTTTTGATTAGCGTTTACAGAGCTTTCAGCATTTGTATTTTCAGAAGAAGAAAAATTATTAAAAAAAATGGGGGGAGAAATGACCTTATCCCCCTTTTCTTTAATTTCATTTTCTTTTCTTTTATTTTCTTTGCTTTCCTTTACTTTACTTTGTGCGTTTTCCGTTTGGATAACTTTATTTTCCGATTGGATAACCTCGTTTTCCTTTATGTAGTTTTCCTTTGTAGTGTTTTCCGAAACATTGTTTTTTCTGCTTCTATCTTTTTCTCGCATATCATTTAAAATGTTTTTTAAATCGTTCAACATTGGCGAACTGATTAAATCCCCTTCTTTTACTAATAGTCCGAGCTTAACTAAATACTCCAGTATGGCATTTAATTTTTTAGAATCAATGTCTATGTCCCCTGCAATTAATTCTAATTCCATTTTGTTATCTTCAATTTGAAAGTGGTTAGCTCCAGTAAGTGTTTCTAAAAGCATTACAAAAACTGCATAGCCCTCTAAATTGAATTTGCTTCTCAATGCCTTGCATCGTCTATCATTCCGCATATCGTTGTCGTGCGGAAAGTAATCGGCATTGTTTTTTTTCGGTCTTGCCATTTCTACTTTTTAAATGATTAATAATTGTTCTTCAATAGAAGCATTCACAAACTTTATAAGTTGTATCAATGAACTTTCTTCAATCATTGTTACACGTTTATTTCTGTTGTAATAGCCAATAACTAATTTGCTCTTCATAAAAATTCCCAAATCGCTGTTAGTCCAGTTCAATTTATCTTGCAATTCGGGGTATTTTTTAAATATTTCTGTGGGTGTTAAAAAGATTTTCATTTGGTTCGATTTGGAGTGCAAAAAACGACCAAGAAATGTTGCACAGCAATACGAGTGACCTACGAGTGATAGGTAAAATGCGTAGGGTAATGGTGGGGTGATGGGGTACTTGTGTATAAGTTCTTAAACAACTGCTAAACAGCGACATAACAAGTTTTCAGACACTTTAAAAACCTGCTGTGTTGATAAAAATATTTTTACAAAAAAGATATTTACTTAATTTTAGACTGCATTACAGTCAAAAAATTACCCACTTTATTTAGTACAAAAAAGTCATGTTTTTAGGAACAAATATTAAGCATTTACGACACCGAAAAGGTTTAACACAGGAAGCTGCTGCAAACGAGTTTGGTATTACTCGTTCTACATTGAACAACTATGAGAATACAGCCGTTTTAAATCCTACTGCCGAACTGTTAATTACCTTTTCAAAGTTTTTTAATGTTTCGATTGATGTTTTATTAAAAATTGATTTATCAAAGTTTACGGATAAACATATTGACGAATTACTGAAAGGCTATGATGTTTATACAACAGGCACAAAAGTTAGAGTACTGGCAACAACAGTAGATGCAGACAACAACGAGAATGTTGAGTTAGTAAGTGTTAAGGCAAGAGCAGGTTATACAAGCGGTTATAGTGATACCGAATTTATTAGAAAATTACCAATGCTCTCACTGCCCTTTTTAACAAAGGAAAGAAAGCATCGAGCCTTTCAAATTACTGGAGATTCAATGTATCCAATTCCTACAAAGTCATACATCGTTGGAGAGTATGTAGAAAACTTAAATGATATGATAACTGGCGAAGCTTATATCATTGTTACCATTGATGATGGTGTAGTATTTAAAATTGTAAATAATCAAATTAAAACAAACAAAACATTAGTTCTATCTTCTTTAAACCCCCTTTACAAACCTTATGAAATTGAAATAAATAAGGTTAAGGAAACGTGGAAATTTAAGCATTACATAAGTTCGCAACTGCCCGAACCTGTAATGAATAATTAATAGGTATAAATTGAATTAGGAGGGTTAATTAAAAAAATGAATTAAAGAAAATGACTAAGAAGATAGAGTATTTAACACCTTCGCAAGTAATTGAGAAGTATCCTGAACTGGAGCAGAAATTTGGATGGACAGCAAAAGATATTGGACTTTTTTTAAAGAATAAATTATTGCAAGGACATTACAATCATTCATCACGCAAGTCGATGATAAAAGAAGATTCGTTAAAAAAGCTAATTCGCTTTGCAAACGACCAAATTGAGAATCAAAAATTAATTATAGCACCATAGTTTCAAAACATAATGAATCTAAATAGTACTAAGAGTTTAATTTTTTTCAATGTTTTCCAATGTTTTTTAAATGCTACATAACTGATTCATAACTAATACACAAAAAAAAATAAGGTAAAAACAGGGCAAATTGTTGTAAATTAACCCCACCGAAAAACACTTTAAAAAATTAAGAATATATGGCAATTAAGAAATCCGAATTATATAGCTCTCTTTGGGCAAGTTGCGACGAATTAAGAGGAGGAATGGATCCAAGTCAATACAAGGATTATATTCTTGTATTGTTGTTTGTGAAATATGTTTCTGATAAATATGCAGGCGATAAAGATGCAATTATTGAAATACCCGAAGGTGGTAGTTTTAAAGATATGCAAGCCTTAAAAGGTAAAGCAGATATTGGTAATCAAATCAACATTATTATAGGAGTATTAGCAGGTGCTAATGATTTGAAAGGGGTTATTGATGTTGCTGATTTTGCTGATGATGATAAATTGGGTAAAGGCAAAGAAATGGTGGACAAGCTTACCAACCTTATTTCCATTTTTGAAAATCCTTCACTCGACTTTAGTAAGAATCGTGCAGGTGGCGATGATATACTTGGAGATGCTTTTGAATACTTGATGAAAAACTTTGCTACCGAAAGCGGAAAAAGCAAAGGACAATTCTATACACCAAGTGAGGTTAGCCGTGTAATGGCAAAGGTGCTGAACATTCACAACGCAACAAACAAAACAACTTTTTATGACCCTACCTGTGGTTCGGGTTCATTGCTATTAAAAGCATTAGACGAAGCCGAAGGGAAAGGTACTATCTACGGACAAGAAAAAGATGTGGCAACCGCTGCATTGGCTCGTATGAATATGATTTTGCACGGACAAGAAGCTATTGAAATACATAGAGGACAAAGCACACTTTCCGACCCGTTTTTTAAAGATAGCAACGGACACCTTAAAGCTTTTGATTTTGTAGTTGCTAATCCTCCATTTTCTTCCAAGAACTGGTCGTCAGGTTTTAATCCACAAGATGACATTTTTGGACGTTTTGAAAAGGATGAAATTGAAAGTTCAAAAACAGGCAAAGCATCATACAAAACACCACCCGAAAAAAATGGCGATTTTGCTTTCTTATTGCATATTATAAAGTCTTTAAAAAGTACAGGAAAAGGGGCATGTATTTTGCCTCACGGTGTCTTATTCAGAGGAAATTCAGAAGCTGAAATTCGTAAAAGTTTAATTGAAAGAGGTTACATTAAAGGCATTATTAGCTTACCTGCTAACTTATTTTACGGTACGGGTATTCCTGCTTGCATTATTGTAATGGATAAAGAAGGTGCAGATGAACGCAAACATATTTTTATGGTGGATGCCAGTAAAGGCTTTATAAAAGATGGAAATAAAAACCGATTGCGAGAACAAGACATTCATAATATTGTAGATGTTTTTAATAAGCAAATCGAATTACCTAAGTATAGCCGATTGGTAAGTGTTGAAGAAATTAGCGACCCTAAAAACGATTTCAACTTAAATATTCCACGTTATATTGATAACCAAGAAGCCGAGGATATACAAGACATTGAAGCGCATTTGTTGGGTGATATTCCTAATCCTGATATTGAAGCATTGAACGAATATTGGGAAGTTTATAAAACCTTAAAAGCACAATTATTTTCGGCAAGTAAAAGAAAACAATACAGTCAACTAAAAATAAGTAAAGACAACATTAAACAAACTATTTTCAGCCATCCCGAATTTGTGAGTTTCAGCAAAGAGATGGACGATTTGTTTACAGATTGGAAAACAAGAAACACTACAACCTTAAAAGCATTAAAAATTGGCATAAAGCCAAAGCAAACCATTTTCCGCATTTCCGAAGATGTGCTAACTTCATACACAGGCAAAGCCCTGATGGATAAATACGATGTATATCAGCATTTAATGAATTATTGGAATGATGTAATGCAAGACGATTGTTATTTAATTGCCGTTGACGGTTGGAAAGCTGAACTAAGTATAATAAAACAAACCAAATCGGCTACCGTTTGGGATTGCGACCTTGTTCCAAAGGTTTTGGTAATTGACCGCTATTTCTTAACTGAGAAAAAAGCGATTGAACAATTAGAAACTGATAAAGAAGGCATCGCTGCACAAATAACCGAAATGGAGGAGGAACATAATATTGAAGAAGGTTATTTTTTCGATTTGGACAAAGTGAATAAAGCCAATATACAAAAACGATTAAAAGCAATAGATACCCCAAAATTAAAAGCTAATAATGTTGAAGAAATTAAAGTGTTAAATGCCTATTTAAAACTTATTGATGACCAAGCAGAGCTAAATAAAAAAATTAAGGAGGCAATTGCTACTTTGGATATTAAAGTAATTGAACGATACAAAACACTTACGGAAACCGAAATAAAACAATTGGTTGTTGATGATAAATGGATAGCAAGTATTGAGCGTAGTGTAAAAACCGAAATGGAACGCATAAGCCAACGCCTTACCCATCGTATAAAAGAATTGGCAGAACGCTACGAAACACCACTACCAAAACAAACTACTGATGTAACTGAACTGGAAAACAAAGTATCTGCGCACCTTCAAAAAATGGGATTTTTATGGAACTAAAAACAGATTATAAAAACTCAGAAGTCGGTGTTATTCCAAAAGATTGGGAGGTAACTACTTTTGATATGATTGCTGATAAAAATAAAAAATGGAGTATAACAGGCGGTCCATTTGGCTCTAATTTAAAAGTATCTGACTACACTCTTAATGGTGTACAAATTGTTCAGTTACAAAATATAGGTGACGGTAAATTTATTGATGATTCTCAAATTTACACATCAGAAGAGAAAGCAAATGAACTATTAAGCTGCAATATTTATCCAAATGAAATTATTATTTCTAAAATGGGTGACCCTGTTGCAAGGGCTTGTTTTATTCCAGATAAAGCAAAACGTTTTTTAATGGCTTCCGATGGAATTAGATTAGTTGTGAATGAAAAGGAATTTTCCAAGAAGTTTATTCACGACTATATTAATTCTATTTATTTTAGAAAAAGAGCATTTGAAAATAGTCGAGGTTCAACAAGATTAAGAATTGGCTTGCCTGAATTAAAAAGTTTGTTAGTAATTAAACCAAAACTATCAGAGCAAACCGCCATAGCGAACGCTTTATCCGATGCAGATGAATTGATAAGCAGTTTAGAAAAACTCATTCTCAAAAAACGTAACATTAAGCAAGGAGCTATACAAAAATTGCTGCAACCGAAAGAAGGTTGGGAAACAAAAACATTAAAGGAATTAGCAAAATACAGGAGAGGCAGTTTTCCGCAACCATACGGTCTTGATAAATGGTATGATGATACAAATGGTTATCCCTTCGTTCAAGTGTATGATGTAGATGATAATTTCCGATTGAAAAGCGAAACCAAAAGAAGAATAAGTAAAGAGGCTCAAGATATGAGTGTTTATATTGAAAAGGGTTCTGTAATAATCACATTACAAGGTTCAATAGGTAGAATTGCCATAACTCAATACGATGCTTATGTTGATAGAACACTTTTGTTTTTTGAAAGTTTTATTGTGCCTTTCGATAAATTCTTTTTTATGCTATCAATTTTCAGATTGTTTGAATTAGAAAAAGAAAAAGCACCGGGAGGAATTATCAAAACTATTACAAAAGAAGCTCTATCAAGTTTCAAAATTTCTTACCCAAAAATTGAAGAACAAGCAGAAATCGCCACCATTCTTTTTGATATGGAAGCGGAAATAAAAGCATTAGAAGCAAAATTGGAGAAATACCGCAACGTAAAATTGGGGATGATGCAGAATTTATTAACTGGTAAAATAAGGTTGGTATAGTCTAAAGTTGTTATGGGGATAGTAAAAACAGAAATAGTAAACATTGGGTATTTTCTTCAAAATAAGAACTTACACATTCCTCATTTTCAAAGACCTTATAAATGGTCAACAAGAAATGTTATTCAATTATTAGATGATATACAAAGGTTCAAAGGAGCTACGCCATACCGTATAGGAACTATTGTTATTTATAGAGAGAATGAAAGCTATCAAATTGTAGATGGTCAACAAAGAACCATTACCTTCTTACTGATACTAAAAGCAATACTTGCAAACAAGCACGAATCAATTTTAAATCAAGACTTAAAAAAATTACTCAACATTTTAAAGGATAACACTTTCAGTCCAGTA
>CANCPZ010000140.1 GCA_947380175.1 Bacteroidota bacterium
GCTTAATTTTTTGTATTGAGTTCAAATATACTGATTAAAAAATGCCCAATCAAAATTATTGAAAGGGCATTATTTGAGTTTGAATAATGATGAAATTATTTTACTCTTTCAGCATATGAAGATGTACGGGTATCTACTTTTATTTTTTCACCTTCATTGATAAATAAAGGAACTTTTACAATAGCTCCTGTTTCAAGAGTTGCATTTTTTAATGTGTTAGTCGCTGTATCGCCTTTAACACCTGGCTCAGTATACGTTATCACTAACTCAACAAAAACAGGGGCTTCTGCTAAAATAGGTTCATCGCCTTCAAATGATACTTTTACTTCCATACCTTCTTTCAAAAATTTAAATCCGTCACCCAATAAAAAAGCTGGAACATAAACTTGTTCGTATGTTTCGTTGTCCATAACAACGATAAAATCACCTTCCGAAAAAATGTACTGCATTTGTTTGTATTCAACTCTAACTAACTCAACAGCTTCTCCTACTCTAAATCGATTTTCTACAATTTTACCTGATTTTAAATTACGCATACGCGCTTGGTAAAATGCTCTTAAATTACCTGGTGTACGATGAATATATTCTTCCACTTTGCATAGTTCTCCGTTAAAACGGATTACTGAACCTACATTTAAATCGCCTGAATTTGCCATAGTTATAAAACTCTAAATATTAAAAATTTGTAATGAAAATTTTATTGGAATGCAAAGATAAGATTAATGGGGTGATAAGCAAAACTTCATAATTTATTAAAATAAAAACAGCAAAATACTTCCAAAATAGTGTTTTTGAAATTTTAAAAATATTTTTTAAACGATGTGTCTATTTAGTAGCTTTTTCTTTTTCTAGGTAATCAATAAACGAACCTACTTGTTCCGTATCAATTCTTTTTGCTTTAATAATTTTATTTTCATCTAACAAATAGATAACAGGGGTGCTGTATATATCATAAATTTGCTTTGTTACAGCTCTTCTGTATGTATCTAGTTCTATTACATTTATCCAGTTAAGCTGATTCTCTTGTATGAATTTTTTCCATTCTTCGGGTTTATCTTCAGTTTCTACAGCATAAACTTGAACACCTTTTGTTTTTATTTTTTTATAAAGTTCAGCAAGTTTTGGGATTTCTTTTTTACAGTGTCCACAACCATGATCCCAAAAAACAAGAACGGTATATTTCGATTTTAAATTTGATAATGAAACATATTTTCCAGTAGAATCTTGCATGCTTATTTCTGGCGCTTTTTTACCTAGCAATAAAGGTTTTAAAACCTGTGCTCGATTTGTGATTTTATATAGCTGAGTGGAATCAACCCAATATGTTTGTTTTTTATTGTAATACTTTTCAACCACATGAACAAATACGGCATCAAATCCCATTATTTTTGAAGTTTCATAGGTAGATGTTATCCACCAAACGATGTATTTAAAAACTTCTTTATTAGCTTTTGATTTTTCAATTAAATAATCGACCGACACATTTATTGAATCGGGAATTTGGACTGTCATTTTATCCAAAAACGTTTTTATTTTAGTGTCAAAAATTGGTGTCCGCAACATTCTATCATCACTAAAATCGATATTATCGAAATAATGAGTTTTGTAATATCTGAAACCGAAAGTGGTATCTTTTTTACCATTTGCTAATAATGGAGCTTCAGGTATTTCGGGGTCCTCCATGGCTTTAAATAATTTTGCTACAAAAGCTTTCGGATTGTTTTTGATGAAATTTGTTTTGTATTTTTTTACATCCGTATCTATCGCCGACATTTTATCCTGAATTAATTTGGAAGTGTCTTTATTGTCTTTGCTTTTTTTTAGCAGATCTCTTAAGGGTTCGATTTGTTTTTGTTTTTCGGCCATAAAAGTTTGGAAATCATAAAAATCTTTATTTTCATCCGAACCTTTTATCTTCATATATTTCACATAATCTAATGTGTCAGTTTCTAACGAAAAGTTTTGCTCTTCATCCATTACAAAATCAAAATATCGCTTGTTTCTTGGCACAAATAAATAAATTCCTTGAGGGTATTTTTCAGTCCCTTTAAAAACTACTTCACCATTAGCATTAGCTATGGCAGAGTCTTTTATATATTGTTTGTCCCCGTAATAGTTTGCTAACAAACAAACGGTCCCTTCCTTTAATCCTTTCGCAGTAATTTTAATGTTATATCCTTCTGTATTTCCTGCAAACATTACAGTTGAAATAGAAGTTGTTAAAAAAAATACAACTTTTGTAAACAATGATTTCATACTAATTTTAATAATTTTTAGTAATTAACTCCTCACTTATAAATTTTAACTCGTTTGAATTATTTCCCTTTTTCTTTCTCAAGCATTTCTATAATCCCACCCAACTGCTCACTATCAATATGTTTTGCTTTTATTATTTTATTTTCATCCAATAAATATATGATAGGCGTGCTTTGTATGTCGTAAATCTTTTTCGCCACAGCTCTTCTGTAGTGGTCTGGTTCGCGCACATTAATCCAGTTAAGTTTATTATCCTTAATAAACTTTTTCCACTCATCGGCTTTGTCTTCTGTTTCAATCGCATATACTGCAACTCCTTTACTTTTAATCTTGTTATAGAGTTCCATAAGTTTAGGTATTTCTTTTTTACAATGCCCACAACCTTGATCCCAAAAAACAATAATGGTATATTTTGCCTTTATGTTCGACATGGAAATATATTCGCCTAAAGAATCTGGCATACTAATTTCTGGCGCTCTTTTGCCAATTAAAATTGGTTTAAGTATGGTTGCTTTTTCAGAAATTTTATAGAGCTGAGTTGAATCAACCCAATAAGCTTGTTTTGTTTTGTAATATTTATCAACTATGTGAACAAACACAGCATCCATACCCATATTTTTTGATGTTTCATAGGTAAGTGTTGTCCACCATACCATGTATTTAAACATTTCTTTATTTGGTTTTGAGTGTTCAATAAGATAATCTGCTGAAACGTTCAAGGAATCTGGAGTTTGCGCTGTCCATTTATCCATGTAGTTTTTTATTTTATTAAAAAATATTGGGGTTCTCAACATTCTGTCATCTGTTAAATCAATGTTGTCAAAGTAGTGCGCTTTGTAATAATGATAAGGAAAAATAGTGTCTTTTGATCCATTTGGTAATAAAGGGGCATCAGGAATAACAGGTTCTTCCATCGCTTTAAATAATTTTGCTACAAAAGTTGCCGGATGATTTTTAATAAAATTCGATTGATATGTTTTAACTTCTAAGTCGATAGCACTCATTTTATCTTGAAGCAATTTTGTTGAATCTTTACTTTTTTTTATTGATTTTAGTTGTTCTCGTAATGGTTCAATTTGTTTTTGTTTACTAATCATAAATGCTTGATATTCGAAAAAGGATTTATTTTCTTCTGATCCTTTTACTTTCATATTTTTGATGTAGTCAGTAGTATCTGTTTCCAAAGAGAAATTTTGTTCAACACCTACCACAAAATCAAAATACTTTTTGTTTGGAGGAACAAATAAATAAATCCCTTCTTCTGCTTTTTCAGTTCCTTTAAAAACAACTTCTCCTTTTGAATCAGCTTTTGCAGAATCCTTTATCGCATTTTTATCCCAATTGTAATATGCTAAAATACAACTTGCACCTTCCTTTAATCCCTTTACTTTTATTTTGATTGTGAAGCCTTCTGGATTTTCAGCAAAGCTGTTTATGCTCATTGTTGCAAATAAACCGATAAATACGTTTGAGAAAAATGATTTCATAGCTTAGTTTTTATTACACAAAATTATTTTTTATTTCTTTTTTTGCAAAGATTGCTCTTTGTTTATAAATTCCAATTCAGCTCCTACAGTAATTAATTTTTCATCAATTTTTACGCCACAATTTTTAGGATGAACATAAATCTTTTTAGTCGTGTTGTCAGGCATCCCAAATAACATCTCGGTACCCATTGATAAAGGTCCTTCAAAAGTTAGTGGTGTTTCAAAATATTTAGCCAGATCAACATCTAACACATGAAATAGTTTGCCAAACACTAGCAAATTTAATGGAAATTTAGCTTTTGTAATTTCAATGTAAATTAAATTGGTTGTTGGCTCGTAGCATATTTCTACATTTCCATCCACATGAATCAAGTAATCGTTTTTACTAACCTCTACTTTAACATCGCTCACAAAATCAGCTTTGTTAGGGTGTAACTTTATTTGTGGGTTTATTAGAGACCAATTGTAAGTGCCATCTAATAGCATGAATGAATAGGAGGAGGATCCTTTAATTTCACCTATTGCTTTAAACATTTTATTTATTACCGACTCTTGTAAAATTACTTTTAAGTCTTGATTTTGACTAAAAGTAATATGTGTTAAAAAAAATGATAGGAATGTAATCACTATTTTTTTTGACATTTTTTAAATTGGTGTTGACATTAATCCATGTTAATTTAAATTCGTATCCCAATTAATGTTATATCATCAACTTGTTCTAAATCGCCTTTCCAGGTATTATAAGTTTCTGCAATGCGTTTTTTTTGTTCATCTAATTGAAGTGGTGATATCGAAATTAAAAGTTCTTTAAGCTGTTTATACATAAACTTTTTTCCTTTAGGTCCTCCAAATTGATCTGGCAAACCATCCGTTAGTGTATAAATCATGTCATTTGCCTGTATATCAAATTCTTTTTCACTAAATTGAACATTGTCTTTATCATGTTTTCCGACAGGCATTTTATCTGTTTGCAATTCAATAATCCGATTTTCTCTAACAATCCAAATTGGGTTATTAGCACCAGCATATTTAATTTTATTGTTTTCGAAATCAAAAGAAATAATACTTGCATCCATACCATCTTTACCGCCATCTTGGCTGCCATCATTTTTGAGGTACTTTACTATTAAGCGACGTGTTTCGTTTAGTAAATTGCTTGGCTGAGTAAATCCTTTATTAACTGCTTCATTTAGACAAGATATATTTGCAATACTCATAAAAGCTCCTGGAACTCCATGGCCTGTGCTATCTGCAGTTAATAATAAAAATGGTGTATTTTGATTTTTGAATGCCCAATAAAAATCACCACTAACAATTGCTTTAGGCTCAAATAAAATAAAATAATCCTTTAAGTTTTCATCGATCAAATCTTTTGAAGCTAAAAAACTTCTCTGTATTCTTTCGGCATAATTTATACTGTCATTAATTTCTTTATGTTTTGCTTCTATTAAATCTTTTTGTTGTTCTACAATTTTTTTCTCTTGCAAAACCTCTGCCGTTCTATCTTCGACTGTTTTTTCTAATACAAATTGTCTCTTTAGTAAATTATATTCTCTTTTTTTAACATAATAAATAATCAAACCTACAACAATTGAAATTACTGTAAATCTAAACCACCAGGTTTTCCAGAATGGAGGTGAAATTGAAAAAGAATAGGTAAATTCTTTACTGCAATATCCTTCTCCATTAATTGCCTTCACTTGAAAAATATATTTGCCATTTGGTAAATTGCTATAAGAAATTTCGTTTTTAGAAGTAATTGTACTCCAGGATTCATCAAAACCATCTAATTTATATTGGTATTTAATATTGCCTGGGTGATTTGTAGAAATACCTATAAAATTAAATGTAATAAAGTTGTTATTATAAGCCAATTGAAGGTTTTGGGGCAAACCATACCACCTAGAAAGCGAATCAAAATAAAAATCATGAATACGATTTCCATTTTCTAAAAAAAATGTTGTATCCTTTGATTTTGAATTATCTAATTGTTTTAGACTAGACCAGGGAATTGTTTCATTTGAAATATTAATGCTCAACAATTGTATGTTTGGAGCTATGGTGTCTTTATGGTAGCCGTTTTTATAAAATATTGTTATTCGATCGTTTGCGCCAATCCATATTACTCCATCTTCTGCTTCTAAAATTGTTTTTCCACCCATGATACCTATCCCATTAAATCAATCTTGATAGGTATAATTTTTGAAAATTAGGGGTTCCTTTATCCCTGCTTTAGAATTTAAAAACATCGAATCAATAATACTTATTCCAAATCGAGTACCTAATATTAAATCATTCGCTTTGTCTCGTATGATGCATAATACGGCATTATTAACTAAGCCATTTTTTTCGTTGTAATGAATGAAATTTTTGCCATCATATTTGCAAACCCCATCGTAAGTACCAAACCATACATTACCATCTTTATCGTCATTTATAGTCAATACTGTTTCACCAATAAATCCATTGGCTTTATTATAATTAATAAATTTTTTGCCATCAAATTTTGAAACACCACCTATGCTTGCTCCAAACCATAAATTTCCATATTTATCTTGAAAAAGTGATCTAATATAATTGTTTACTAGCCCTTGTTTTTCGGTATAAGTTGTAAATTTTTTGCCATTAAAATTTACAACTCCACTGTCAGTTGCTAACCAAAATTCACCTAATTTATCTTCAATAATTGCATTAATCGTGTTACTAGCTAGTCCATCTTTTGTTGTGAATCTTTTGCATTCATTTGAATTAAATTTTAGTAATCCTTTCGTATCTGTTCCCAACCAAAGGTTGTCCATTTTGTCATTTATAATTGACCGAAAAATTCCAATAGAATTTGATTTGTTTGGTATATAATGCGCGAAAGTTTTACCATTATATTTGGTAATCCCTTTTTTAAATGCAAACCATAAATTCGATTTTGTATCTTTTGTAATTCCTAAAAATATATTATCCTTTAAGCCTTCTCTTTCGGTATAATGAATAAAGTTTTTCCCTTCGTATTTACTAACTCCTTTGTATGTACCAAACCACAAATTTCCATTTCGGTCTTCTAATTGGCTTCTGACCATATTGTCTGCCAAGCCTTCATTTTCTGAAAATTGCGTAAAATTTATTCCATCAAATTGAATCACTCCATCGAAATCTGTCGCTATCCAAATATTTTTATTCGAATCTTCAAGTAAGGACATTATTACATTACTTTTCATCCTGTTTTGTAATGCGAAATGGTAAAAATATTTTCCATCGTATTTGGTTAAAAATCCCATAGAATTACCTAGCCAAATATTGCCAACTTTATCTTGAATAATTGAAGTAACATCGTTG
>CANCPZ010000141.1 GCA_947380175.1 Bacteroidota bacterium
ATTAAAAAAATATCAAATCTCTCTTAAAACAAGTGGATTTACAGCAGATTCAGTTGTTTTTTATAATAAAAATTACTTTCAAAAACCTTTGACAGGTACATTAAGTGAAAAAGTACTTTCCGAAACACAGGGAAATATTTCATATCCGCGATTCGATTCGTATAGCAAGCGAATGCAAATTCCAAACATAGAAAAAGATATTGATTATGAAGGTGGATTTAGTCAACGAGGAGCAAGATTTCTAGGTTCTGGTAATAAGGAAGAAGATGCTAAATTATTTTTTCATCGCGATGGAAAAATATTTTTGATTGTGGGTGCAAAAATTTTAGGAATTACAAAAGATAAATTATCTGCAGAAGCCGCAAACATTAAATTTTATTTTGATAAGGATTCAATTACCCATCCAAGTGTTAATATGAGGTTTACAACTAAAGATCGTAAATTAGTTCTTTTAAGAACTGATAATGGTATTTCTAAATCTCCTTTTTTAAATTCATTCCATAACTTGGATATGTATTTTGAAGAATTGCTTTGGAAAATAGATGATCCCAAAATAGTGCTTCGTGCATTAGAAGGTTATTCTCAAGAAGAGGCCTTATTCGAGTCGTCATCTTATTTTCGTACTGATAGGTATGATGCATTGCAAGGTATAGATGAGGTAAACCCTTTAGCACTTATTTTTAATTACGTATCTAAAAATAAAAATTCTCGAGATTTTTCAGGTGATGACTATGCTCATTTCTTAAAATATTCACCCAATGATGTTCGCCCGAGTTTAGTTCGTTTATCCATATCAGGATTTATTATATATGATATTGAAGCAGATAAGGTTCATGTTACAGAAAAGTTATTTTCTTATCTTCAAGATCGAGCAGGTCGAATTGATTATGATGTTATTCAATTTCCTTCATCTATTAAAGGTGGAGAAAACGCTACAATCAATTTACTAAATTATGATATGACCATATATGGGGTAAAACGAATTGCAATGAGTGATTCTCAAAACGTGTTTATTTATCCTTCGGAGCAAAAAATAATTTTGAAGAAAAATAGAGATTTTGTTTTTGCAGGAGTTGTTCAGGCGGGTAGATTTGATTTTTTTGGTAAAGAATTTTCGTTCGACTATAACAAATTTCTTATCGATCTTAAAAATGTTGATTCGCTTCGTATGTCTGTAAAATCATTAGTTAAAGATGCTTATGGCGAATACCCTTTAGTTAAAGTTAAAACATTAATTGAGCATATTAATGGAGATTTAGAAATAGACCACCCTGCAAATAAATCAGGAAGAAAAAATTTCGCACAATACCCTGTATTTCATAGTTTTAAGGATTCGTATGCATATTATAGTAAAAAATCAATTCAAAATAATAAGTACACTAAAGATAAATTTTACTTCCATCTTGAGCCATTTACTATTGATAGTTTAGATAATTTTAGCAATGAAGGTTTAGTATTTAAAGGAGATATGGTTTCTGCAGGAATATTTCCTGTGTTTAAAGAAACGTTAAGATTGCAACCTGATTATTCCTTGGGTTTTATTTCCCAAACTCCTGAAGCAGGGTACCCACTTTATGGAGGCAAAGGCACTTACAATAGTGCAATTAAATTAAGCAATCAGGGCTTGCGAGGTGATGGATCTATAAAATATGTTACATCACTCACCCAATCAAAGGACTTTGTTTTTTTTCCAGATTCAACCAAAGCCTTAGCGCAACTTTTTGATATTAAAGAACAAAAGATAAATCCTGAATTTCCGCAAGCCCATGGAGAGGATGTTCTGATTCATTGGATTCCAGCAAAAGATGTAATGCGCGTTACCAATAACGTCGATAAAAGATTTAGTCTTTATAACGGAGTGTCTGATTTTACTGGTCATTTAGCATTAACGCCTCAACAACTGTATGGAATAGGTTCGGCTGAATTTGCAGGTGGGAAATTAGATGCCAAATTGATGAAATTCAAAAACATAACTTTTGATTCGGATACAGCTAATCTTAGTTTAAAGGCATTGGATAATGCTGAAATGTCTTTTTCTACCATCAATGTTAAATCTCACATTGATTTTGAAAAACGTTTAGGAGAATTTATTTCAAATGGTAAGGGGTCAATGGTAAAATTTCCTGTTAACAAATACATTTGTTATATGGATAAGTTTAAATGGTACATGGATCAGGAATCTATTGAAATGGGTATTGCTAAAGGAGCTGGTTCCGCAGCTTCAGAAGCAAATGATGAACTTGATTTAAGCGGTCCAGAATTTGTTTCCGTTCATCCTAACCAAGATTCTCTTCGCTTCTTTGCTACAACGGCTAAATTTGATGTTAGAAAACACATAATAGCAGCTAAAGAGGTTAAATTTGTTAATGTTGCAGACTGTAGGATTTATCCTGATAAAGGAGATTTGGTTGTTGAAAAAGATGCAGTAATACACACATTGACAAATGCGAAAATTGTTGCAAATTCCGTTACAAAATATCATAAAATTTATAATTGTACTGTGGACATTCTTGGTAGAAAAAAATACAAGGGTTCAGGATATTATGATTATATAGATGAAACAAAAATTAAGCAGACATTTTTTTTCAGCAGTGTAACAACAGATTCTTCATATCAGACATTTGCTGAAACCAATATTCCCGACACATCAAAATTTAGATTAAGTCCAAATTTTGAATACAAGGGTAAAGTGCAGTTAAAAGCAAATAATAACTTTTTGGTTTTTGATGGTGTTGTTCGTTTAGCGCATAATTGTGGACAGATTTCTAAATCATGGATGAAATTTAGATCAGAAATTAACCCAGCTAATATTCTTATTCCAGTTTCGAAGGAGCCTGTTGATAATAGTGGAAAGCCAATAGCAGCTTCTATGATGGTAACTACAGATTCGACTCATTTTTATTCTACATTTATTTCATCTAAAGAAAATGTTAACGATTCTTATATATTACAATCTGATGGTTATCTGTCGTTTGATAAGACATCCAAAGAATATCGTATATCTAGTAAAGAAAAACTTGTAGAGCGTTCCTTGCCTGGAAATTATTTAAGCCTAAGTACAAATCAATGCAAGGTTTATGGTGAAGGTAAAATGAACTTTAGCAAAGATTTTGGTCAATTAAAGGTTGAGTCTTATGGAACTGCAACCCATTTGTTGGTAACGGATTCCTCTACTTTTGATTTATTGATGGCTTTTGATTTTTTCTTCGAAGAAGGAGCAATAACTAAAATGGCAGATGCTATTTCAAATTTTGCAGGTCTTGAGCCAACCGATTTTTCTCGTCCTGTTTTTGAAAAGGGAATGCGTGAGATGCTTGGTAAAGAACAAGCCGATAAACTTATCTCTCAATTATCTTTATACGGATCATTAAAAAAATTCCCTGACGAATTAAAGAAAACATTGATACTATCAGATGTTAAAATGAAATGGAATAAAGTTACGCGTTCATATACATCGTATGGTAAAATTGGTGTAGGTAATATTTATAAAAATCAGATAAATAGATTAGTCGATGGGCGAATTGAAATAATTAAAAAGAAGAGCGGTGATATTTTAAATATCTATTTAGAACTCGATTCTAATAATTGGTATTATTTTAATTATACTCGTCAAAATATGTTAGCTGTTTCATCTAACGAGGTTTTCAATACTGCAATAAAAGATTTGAAACCTGATAAGCGCGAAAAAGCTGGAGAAAACGGCCAACCGAAATATTTTTTCAATGCTTGTCCACCAGCAAAGAAAACCCAATTTTTAAGAAAAACTCAAAGTGCTGAAGAATAATGGTAACAGCTTATAATATATTCTTATTATTTTTTTCTTATTTACTAGGTTCAATCCCTACTGCAGTTTGGATAGGTAAGTTTTTCTATAAAACGGATGTTCGTGAGTATGGTAGTGGAAATGCAGGAGCAACAAATGTTTTTAGGGTATTAGGAAAAAAAGCTGGAATTCCTGTTTTGTTAATTGATGTTATGAAAGGTTTTGTAGCTGTTAGTTTAGCTCATTTAAGTTCTTTTATAGTTAATTCTAATAATTTTATTAATCTCGAATTAGTTTTAGGAATAGCAGCGTTAGTAGGTCATATTTTTCCAGTTTTTGCCCAGTTTAGGGGAGGAAAGGGGATTGCTACACTGCTAGGTATTATTTTGGCTGTTCATCCATATGCTGCCTTTATTTCGATTGGAATTTTTATACTTGTTTTGATAATATCAAGTTATGTGTCTTTAAGTTCTATGATTTCAGCTATATCTTTTCCAATTGTTGTAATTGTTATTTTTAAAACTACTGTTCCGTCATTAATTATTTTTTCTATTCTGATAGCAATTATGGTTCTGATAACTCATCAGAAAAATATTGAAAGATTATTAAGAAGAGAGGAATCGAAAGCTAAACTGATAAAGAAAAAAAAGATAGAAGAAGTGGAAGTATAATTAATTCTTTTACTTTTTTTGTTAAATAGTTACACCAATTTCTTTTTCTAATTGTTGCATTTTAAAAAGTTCGAAATATATTGATTGTTTTTCCATCAACTGATTATGTGTTCCATATTCAATAATTTCGCCATTATCGAGTACTAAAATTTTATCAGCATTTTTTACAGACGATATTCGGTGGCTAATAATAATGGATGTTTTGCCTAGCATTATTTGTTTTAAATTGGTTAAAATTTCTTCTTCTGTTTCCGTATCAACAGCCGAAAGGCAATCATCAAAAATTAATAATTGAGGTTCTTTTATAATAGCTCGCGCAATAGAAATGCGTTGTTTTTGTCCACCCGAAAGTGTTATGCCTCGCTCACCGACAAAGGTGTCGAACTTATCGGGAAACGAAATTATGTTTGAATAAATGGCTGCATTTTTTGCTGCTTGCTCAATTTTTTCATCAGTTTGTTTAACCTTATCAATGCTAAAAGCAATGTTATGCGCAATGGTATCCGAAAATAAAAATACTTCCTGTGGGGCATAACCAATTTGATTTCTTAGTGAAGTAAGGTTGTAATTTTTTATATTTTTCCCATTGAGAGTTACCTCACCATTGGTAACATCAAATAATCGGCAAATTAAATTGGTTATGGTAGATTTGCCCGAACCTGTTCGTCCAATAATTGCTAATGATTCACCTTTTTTTACATTAAACGAAATGTTTTTTAGTGCTTTAATTCCAGAATCAGAATAAATAAAACTTACATTTTTAAATTCCAAATCACCCCTTAAAATTTCGGTTTCTTTAGTAGTGCTTTTTATTTCAGGCTCAGTGTTTAAAAACTCATTTATACGTGTTTGTGATGATGCAGCACGCTGAATTAATGAGGTAACCCATCCAAGAGAAGCGATTGGCCAAGTTAGTCGGTTAATAAATACAACAAACATGGCAATGCTTCCATAACTAATTTTACCGGCAATAGATTCCATTCCACCAATGTAAATTGTTAAAATGGAACTTATCCCAATCAATAAAATCATAAAAGGTTGAAACAAAGATTCTGTTTTAACGAGACCCATTGTTCGTTTTTTATATTCGATGCTTTGTTTTTCAAACTCGTTGATTGAATATTCTTCCCGTCCATAAGCCTTTAAAACACGTATTCCTGAAAAAGCTTCTTGTGCTTGCGTGGTAATATTAGATAATTGTTCCTGAACTTTTGTGCTTTTTTTATTGATTTTATTGCTTACGTAATAAATTGAAATAGATAAAATAGGTAATGGCAAGAGGACATATACGGTTAGTTTAAAATCAATATTTATCATTACCACAATGGTTAGCGTAAAGGTGATGATGGTATTAACAATGTACATAATTGCAGGTCCAATATACATTCGCACTCTACCAACATCTTCGCTGATACGGTTCATTAAATCGCCTGTATTGTTTCGTTTATAAAAAGCAATATCCAATTTTTGATACTGATTATACATTTCATTTTTTAGGTCGTATTCAATTAGGCGAGACATCACAATGATCGATTGTCTCATTAAATAAAGAAAAAAACCTGAGATAATGGCTAATAAAACTATCAGAGCACCAAAATAAAATAGTTTTAAATACGAATCTTCTGCAGGTGTGGTTGTGTTGTGAATAGCTTTTAAATAATCGATTGCTTTACCAATATATTTTACCGAATACACACCAAATACGTTAGAAATAGCCGTAAATAGTATGCCTAAAAGTAATCGTAAACGATATTTATAGAAGTATTTATTGAGATATTTTAAAGAGTTCAATAGCTTGTTTATTTATGTTTTTAATTTTTTTTGGTTCGATTATAAATTATTTTAGCATCTATTTCTTGTAAAATCAGCAGCTTAAGTTATTCCAATTGTTTCGAACTAATACTTATCAATCATAATAAATCAACTAATAAACTAATAATCAAAGTAACTTTGTTTTGTCTGCTCGAAAAATAAATATACTTTTGCCGTCAAATAGCTATATTGATACTATTTTTAGCGCATCAAAAGTAATATAAAATAAAGAGATTTAAATACAAATTCTTTACCATTAAAAGGATGATAGAAGTTCAAAACATTAAAAATTCTCCATTAGCAGAAAACCCTGTTATTGCTCAAATGGCATTGCATAATCACGAACAAGTTCTGTTTTGCAACGATAACGAAACGGGATTAAAAGCGATTATTGCCATTCATAACACCGTTTTGGGCCCAAGTTTAGGTGGAACCCGTATGTGGGCTTATAGCAATGAAATGGAAGCTTTGACGGATGTGTTGCGACTTTCTCGTGGAATGACTTATAAATCATCTGTTGCAGGAATAAATTTAGGTGGTGGTAAAGCGGTAATCATAGGCGATTCTAAAACTCAAAAAAATGAAGCGTTGATGCGCAGATTTGGGAAATTTGTAAATAGTTTATCAGGTAAATATATTACTGCAGAGGATGTAGGCGTTGGAACAAAAGATATGGAGTACATTAAAATGGAAACTGATTTTGTTACTGGTTTACCTGAAAATATGGGTGGTAGTGGCGATCCTTCTCCTGTTACAGCTTACGGTGTTTATTTAGCAATGAAAGCATCTGCT
>CANCPZ010000142.1 GCA_947380175.1 Bacteroidota bacterium
AGAAGTAAAAGATATTAGCAAGGAATGGATGCATGATTACAATTACAACAGACCGCATACTGCACTAAAAAATAAAACGCCAATGGAATATCTTTTAAATGAATAAAATTCTATTTTTGATTGGCTCAAATTTTAGGGTAGCTTACACAGAAACTCCAGCATATTCACAAAACCCGTGTTGGGCGTAGATTTTTATTTCGGTTATAAAAACACACAGGTCGAAAAGTGTAGTAAACATTGGTAGTTACATTTAGTTTGTAAAACATAACAGTATAATCACAAAAAATATTTATACTATGCTTACTAATTTGTCTTGCGTAAAATTATGTTGTCTTGTAGCCATAAGTTCTTTTAAAATGGTCGTAACACTTAATACGCAAATAAAGAACTGTCGTAAAATTAAAACAGAGTAATGTTGGGCGAAGCCCAACATTACTCTGTTTTTTTATTGCATAATTATTTTTCTATTCACGATATTTTTATTTTCTTCCATTATTTGCAAAAAATAAATCCCTTCATTCATTGCTCCTTTTTCTAAAATTAATTGTTTGCCTGTAAAGTTTATTTCATTTATTTTTTTTCCAAGTATGTCAACTATTTTTATTGAAGCGTTTTTCGTTTCTTTAGAAAACAAAATAGTTGTTTGAGTTTTAAAAGGATTAGGATAGATAACTACTTCTGCTTCGATTAAATTGTTTTGTGCTTCATAAATATTTGTTATTAAATAAACTTGTGAGCTGTCACCACCACAACCATTATTTACCTTAACCATATAGTTTCCTATACTTGTGATTGTATATGTTTGATGAGTTGCTTCAGGAATTGCAATACCGTTTAAATACCATTGATTGCCATTTGGATAATTTGAACTAAATACATTGCCATTATTTGTTATAATTGGGGCAGGCGCAAGTGAATCAACTGTGATTAATTCAGTCGCAGTAGTGATATAGTTTCCTGATTGAGAAATTGCCACTGAATAAAGATTACTATTATTTGTGGTAATACTTTTAGTTGTATCTCCTGTATTCCAATAATATGTATCGCCACCAACTGCTGTAAGTTGAATACTATCCCCTCTACAAATATTTGAAGAGCGATTTGTCAAAATACCTTTTAAACTACCTAAACTATCTGTACAAAGTAGCAGGGCATCACTGTTTGTGCCTGCTAATATTGAACCTGCAATTACATAATTTTTATTGGGGGTTAATAAAATATCGTTGCCATAAGTTTCATCGTAGTTTTCTATAAATGTCTTTTTGAAAATTTCGTTACCAAATTTATCTGTTTTAATGAAAACTAACATGTGATTATCATTGGTGCTGCTTCTACCAATTACGCCAGTTAACGCAATATTACCTGTTATTTGGTCAACTACTAATGCGTTTCCTTTGTTGCCATCAACAGCATAGTCGTCTACCCATTCTTTGTGCCATATTTCGTTACCAACACTATCTGTTTTCATTAGGAACACATGTAATAGTTCATTTCTGCCAGTAATAATATATTCATTTTCCTTTGTTTGAACCACATCTAAACCTTCCTCACAAGGGCAAGTAGTTGAGCCTCCTTGATAATAATTTTTTTCGAATACAAGGTTTCCTGTTGAATCTATTTTAAGCAAATAAATCGCTCGTCCAAGAGAATATGAAGTAGAAGAGCCTGTTATAATATACCCCCCATCTAACGTATTTTTAATAGATGTAAAAAAATTATAATTGCCATTCAAATAAGTATAATCCCAAATAACAGTGCCATTTGCAGATAGTTTAATAATTGCACCTTCTGCATGAGTCGGACCTTGAAACCCTCTAAATCCAGCCACAATAATATTCCCTTGATTGTCTTCCGCAACAGAATGTCCTTCGTGTCCATTATGTGTTCCCCAAAATTTTTTATACCAAAGTTGGTTTCCTGCGGCATCAGTTTTAAGAACTAATAATTCATAATCAGATGTACTGCCATTATAAGTGGAACCTACAATTATAAAACCTCCATCAATTGTTTGTTTAATATCTTTAGCATACCAATCTAATCCTAATAATTTACTCCAAATTAAATGTCCAGCAGAGTCCGTTTTTATTATGTAGGTTGATTGGTACATTGATTGATTCTTTCGTCCAGCCAAAATAAAACCACCGTCATTGGTTTGTGCAACTGCAGATGCGCTTTCATAACCTGTTCCCAAAACAGAGCTGTAAGTTCTTGCCCAACCTTGTGCTAAAGAAGAGAAGGTATGTGAACCAAAAACGATAATTAGAAGTAATGTTTTAAGTCTCATTATTAGTTATATTTAAAATGTATGACAAATTTATTTATGAAAAGGTTGCAGCCAAAATATCAATGTCGAAAAGTTTTATTTAAAATAAAATTTGTCGATGAACTAAAATTATTTTTAGAACTCTAAAATTTACGCCCAACGGTTTTCGGCTACAAGCTGTGCGGGTTTTATAAGCACAAAACTGTCTTAACCGAAAAACTGAATTAAATGTATTGAACTTTATTGCAACTTTTAAAAAATAAATTTATACCGATAAAAAAATAAAGTTGCAGCTTGCACAAACCCCAGCATATCACAAAACCCATGTTGGCAGCAGTACAATTTTCCTCTCAAGTAACAGTCGTAACACAAAGCAATTACAAAGAGTTTTTGAAGACAAATCAGTCGAGCAATCATTTATTTGATTGTGAACTCAACTTGATAAAAAAATCTCTTTATGCTACTACAAATTTATTATTCTCCCAGTATAAATTTTCTTATTATTTCCAATTGTAATGTGATAAATTCCTTTCGGCTCTTTTTCAAGATTAATAATTATTTCTTGATTTGTTTTAATATTAATCTGTTGTACTATACTTCCAAAACTGTTATAAATATTGAGAATTAAATTTTCATCATTTAAAAACTCTATAGGGGTTTTTAAATAGCAATTCCCTTGTGTTGGATTTGGAAATATTTCTAAGTTATGTTTTTTCTCAGCGAATTGCAATTCATTTATTCCAATTAACGATGCAAGATTTATTTTATAAAGAGTGCTACCTGTTAATGCAAATCCAATACTGTCATTTACGAAGAAAATTTTTGAAAAAGAACTTGTGACGCCAGTATTATCCATACTCCATGTCATTCCTCCATTAGAGGTTCGGATAATTAAACCAGCATCACCTGCAATAAACCCTGTCGAATCATTTATGAAATAAATTGAATTTAGATTATTGTTAAATCCCGTTGTAAGATATTGCCAATTAGCTCCACCATCGGTTGTTTTGATTACTTTACCTGATGCGCAAGCTACGTATCCTATATTGGTTGAAGGGAAAAACATTCTACGTAAGCTTAGTAGTGTGTCAGAAAAAACAGTAGTCCAGTTAGTTCCACCAGACGTTGATTTTAATATTAAGTGTGTATTAGTATTTTGAGAAGTTGAGGCTGCAATGTAACCTGTAAGAGAATCTGGAAAAAACATAAATTTTGGTCTTTGAAGAGAAAAGGAATCTAGGTTATTTGTCATTATTCCATTGTGATACTTACAAATATAATGTTTCGTTGTTCCATTTCCTCGCAATAAAAACCAATGTGCTGTATCGGGAACTGAAAAATCATAAAATGCCAGAGTACTTAAGTTATTAGACTTCCATGTTGAACCTCCATTTGTGGTTGTGGAGACAGTTAAATATTGATGCCAACTACTTACGTGATAAAATGTATGCTTACTCCTTACAGCAGAAATATTATATGACATAACTCCTCCTCCGTTATAGTCATTCGCATAATATACACTGGACCATATTTGAGTGCCATTATTTGTCTTTTTCACTTCAGAAAAGGCACCACCACCTTGCGGGTGTTGAGGGTTTGAAATAGGAACATACCAATTATACGAACACATTCCAGTGTCTTTGGAAATGAACATTACATCATTTAGGCTAACTCCTAATGAAGCAAAAAAACTCCACTGTCCATATGATGAAGTTATTGTAAAACAAAAAAAAATCATTGCTATTTTTCCGTAGGTCTTTTTCATTGATTTTTATTTTTATTTCAAATGCTAATTATTTTTCCTTCGTATCATATTGTGTCGTCAGCCCTTGTATTGCTGCCAACGTTTTGCAGCTAAAGGAAGTGCGGATTTACTTGCACTTCACTGTCTGCCAGAACAAATATAAATTAAAAGAGATGAACTGAATGGCAAATGAAAAAAATATTGCGCGGAGCGCACCTTTAAAAAATTCATTTGCAACTTGCACTTGCTCCGCATTTTTTTTAGGTGCTGTTAGTGCCAGTGCAATATTTCGTTCATAAAAACACAATAGTCTATACACCCAACAACTACTATACTTGTCAAGCGTTTTTATTGCACAATAATTTTTCTTTTTACTTCATTTTTATTTTCGTCAACTATTTGCAAAAAATAAATTCCTTTGTTCATTGTACCTTTTTCTATAATTAATTGTTTCGCTGTAAAATTTATTTCGTTTATTTTTTTGCCAAGTATATCAACTATTTTAATTGTCGCATTCTTCATTTCTTTTGAAAATAAAATTGTTGTTTCAGAATTGAATGGGTTGGGATAAATACGAATATTGGTTTCATCTAAATTACTTTCTGAAATATTTGTTGAAGTTGAATTATTTACATTTAATGTAAACCCTCCTGAACGGACAATATTGCCTAATGAATCTTTTCCAATAATGTGACAATAGGTACATGAATCGCCAGAGGCTATGTATATTTTCATACAAACATTGTAAAGCGAATCGACTGTATATATATGTGATGGGGCAGGGTGCGTGGATGATGTTCCGTCTCCAAAATCCCAATGATAAGCTATTGCTGCAGCGGTTGTAGTAGTATCAACGGCCAAATTAAAGGTGTTTTGAATACTGTCGTAAGAAGGTGTATAGTAAGCAACACAATTTGTTATTTCTGACAATGGACGAATGAACATTCCTCCATTAGTCCCTGCAAAAATGTTTGTTCCGCTTATGACTATTGAATTAACAGTAGTATTTGTCAATCCTGAATTTACTGAAGTCCAGTTGCCTCCATTATTGGTTGATAAAAACATACCGCCACCATTAGTACCAGCAAAAATATTTGTTCCGTTTACTGTTAGGGAAAGAACAGAAGTGTTTGCCGGAATTCCTGTATTTAATGGAGTCCAGCTGTTTCCATTATTGGTTGATAAAAATATACCGTCATCGGTCCCTGCAAATATATGAGTTCCACTTATGGCTAAGGAACGAACAATTGTATTTGTTAATCCGGAATTTTTTGAAACCCAACTACTTCCATTAGTAGTTAATAAAAATACCCCGCCACCTGTTCCGGCAAAAATATTGGTATCATCTATGGCTAAGGAAAGAACAGGAGTATTATTTGGTAATCCTGAACTTACAGTAGTCCAGCTGTTTCCGTTATTATTCGATAAAAATACATTACCATATTCCCCAGCATAAATATTTGTTCCGTTTATGACTACAAAATAAATGGTAGGATTTGACGAAAGGCTTGCATTATTTACGGCAGCCCAGTTATTTCCATTGGTGGTTGATAGATATACACCCCCATAAACTCCGGCAAAAATATTTGTGCCGCTTATGGCTAAGGAATTAACAACAGTATTATTTGTTAATGTTAATCCTGAACTTGTCGAAGCCCAATTGCTTCCATTATTAGATGATAAATAGACACCGTATCCATAAGTACCGGCACAAATGTTTGTTCCGTTTATAATTATGGAAGTAACAGGTATTCCTGTCAATCCTGTATTTGCCATATTCCAGTTACTTCCATTATTGGTTGATAATAATACACCGCCATAAGTTCCTGTAAAAATGTTTGTTCCGCTAATGGCTAAGGAAAGTACAGTAGTACTTGCCAATCCTGAATTTACAGCAGTCCAGTTGCTTCCATTATTGGTTGATAAAAATAAACCGCCATTAGTCCCAACAAAAATGTTTGTTCCACTTATAGCAAAAGAATTAACATACAAATTTGTTAATCCTGTATTTGCTGGCGCCCAGGTGCTTCCATTATTGGTTGATAAATACACACCACCACCATAAGTCCCAGCAAAAATGTTTGTTCCGCTTATGACTATCGAACGAAAATTGGTATTTGTTGATCCTGTATTTACTAGAGTCCAGCTGCTTCCATTATCGGTTGATAAAGATAAACCGCCATTTTTCCCGACAAAAATGTTTGTTCCGCTTATGGCTATAGAATAAACCGAAGCACTATTTAACGATCCTGTATTTACTGCAGTCCAACTGCTTCCATTATTGGTTGATAAAAATACACCGCCACCAGTTCCTGCATAAATATTTGTTCCGCTTATGGCTAAGCAACGAACAACTTGGTTAAATGCTGATGTCAACCCTGTATTTACTGGAACCCAACTGCTTCCATTATTGGTTGACAAAAATACACCGCTACCATTAGTTCCGGCAAAAATGTTTGTTCCACTTATGGCTAATGCATTAATCCTAGTGTTTAACGGAAGCCCTGTATTTACAGGAGCCCAATTGTTTCCATTGTTAGTTGATAAAAATATGCCATAAGAAGTACCCACAAAAGTGTTTGTTCCGTCAGTAACAATACTATGTACAGCTCCACCATAAGGTCCGTTGGTTTGTTGCCATTGGGCATAAGTAGTATTTGCATACAAGGCAATGATTAATAATAGTTGTAGTTTTTTCATCTTGTTTATATGTATTCTTTTGTTTTTTGAAACTAATATTTTTATTTTTTTGATAAATCGTCTACGTGGCCTGTCAGCCCTTGCATTGGCACTAACATTTAGGATTTTATCTGCAATTTAAGCAAAAAACATGATTCGGAGAGGAGGTCCTACTTTAAATTGCAGATAAAATTGAGTTGAACGGAACCGCCTTACAATGAGCGGGTATGCTTATGGAGAAGCCAAGATTAAAATTTATTT
>CANCPZ010000143.1 GCA_947380175.1 Bacteroidota bacterium
GACTGTTAGTGTTTAAAGCTGCTACACCAGTTGAATTATATGAATATATTGCATTCGCTTGGTCTGGACCATAAAATGTACCTAGATCTTTTGGAATCGAATTATCAGCACTAAGATTAAATGTATTAGTCACATTTCCATTAACAATCTGTTGTAAACTTACATTCAATGCATTTGCATATTGCGCAGAATCTTTCAGTTGTGCCATTGTTATGGCTGAACCCTGACCCAAAAAAGCTTTGTTAATTTTTATGTATTGTTTTGGTTGAGATTGATCAAGCAATCCATAAACAACCATCGTTTCCTTGTATTTGCCTGTTACATCCAAATCGGTGCTACATGCTGAAAACAGCAATGGTAAAAAGAATAATAGTAAGCTGTTTTTATTTTTCACAAGTACAATCTAATAAGGTTTTTAAAAATACGAATCACAAATATATAAATTTACATTTAGGTTTAAACAACATTTTCGGGCAGCATTTAAAACAAATAAAATAGTAATCCGTAATTTTTGTTTCGATTTATATCAAAAAACAATTTGTAGTTTTGTTACTTATGCATGAATAATCAAACAGAGGTAATTAACATTTTTAATAAAATATAATATTTAAGGCAATGTCGGTTCATAAAGAAGTAAAAAAAGTAACTACGCATGTTTTACACGAGATGAAGCAAAAAGGCGAAAAAATTTCGATGCTTACAGCTTATGATTATACAATGGCAAAAATTGTTGACCATGCAGGCATTGATGTTATATTGGTTGGCGACTCTGCTTCAAACGTAATGGCAGGGCACGAAACTACCTTACCAATTACTCTTGACCAAATGATTTATCATGCATCCTCTGTTGTTCGAGCAGTAGACCGTGCTTTAATTGTAGTTGATTTACCTTTTGGTTCCTACCAAGGAAATTCAAAAGAAGCATTAAATTCGGCGATTAAAATTATGAAGGAAAGTGGCGCCCATGCAGTTAAACTAGAAGGAGGAAGAGAAGTTAAGGAATCTATAGAACGTATTTTAACAGCCGGAATACCTGTGATGGGTCATTTAGGGCTAACACCACAAAGTATTTATAAATTTGGCACATACAATGTTCGTGCAAAAGAAGAAGAAGAAGCGCAACGATTAATAGAAGATGCTCATATACTTGAAAATGCTGGCTGTTTTGCAATGGTTTTGGAAAAAATTCCAGCAAAATTAGCTGAGCGAGTTGCAAAAGAATTAACAATACCTATTATTGGAATTGGTGCCGGAAGTGGAGTTGATGGCCAGGTATTGGTTTTTCACGATATGGTTGGATTAAACAACGAATTTAACCCACGCTTTTTAAGACGTTATTTGAATTTATATAACGAAATTACTGCTGCTGTAGGAAATTACATTAGAGACGTAAAGTCAAAAGATTTTCCGAATGATAAAGAACAATATTAGTTTATTTTTAAAGGTTACTAATTATTTGTAACCAATACAATATATAAATAGGGTGACTCAACTACAAATACTTTACGAAGACAACCACATTATTGCTGTTAATAAACGTCCTTCTGATATTGTACAAGGCGACAAAACTGGTGATACGCCACTTAGTGATTTTGTAAAAAAATACATCAAAGAAAAGTATAATAAACCAGGGGATGTATTTGTTGGAACTGTTCATCGTATCGATAGACCTGTAAGCGGTATTGTATTATTTGCAAAAACTAGTAAAGCGTTGGCACGATTAAATCAAATGTTTCAAACCAAAGAAATTCAAAAAACTTATTGGGCAATTGTAAAAAACAAACCAAAAAATCTAAGTGGAAATCTGATACATTATTTAAAAAAGAACGAAGCTAAAAATATGTCGAAAGCATATGAAAAGGAAGCCGCAGGAACATTACGATCGGAATTAAATTATGAATTAATTTCAAGCTCAGACAACTATCATTTACTAGAAGTAAAGCCATTAACAGGCAGGCATCATCAAATACGTGTTCAACTTTCGTCAATCGGTTGCCCAATAAAAGGTGATGTAAAATATGGCTTTGACAGAGGAAATAAAGATGCATCCATACATTTACATGCGCGTAAAGTAGAATTTATTCATCCTGTAAAAAAAGAAACTCTTATTATTATTGCACCTCCTCCTAATGAAGTTTTATGGAATAGCTTCATTAGCAAACAAGAACTAAAATAAGTAAAACATGACTGTAAATATGAATAATATAAAAACAATAAACATTTTAACACTTCCAAAATTTAATAACCATATAGCAGTATTTTTTTAGTGTTGAATTGCATGCAAAAACGAATAAACAAATTTATAAGTGAAACAGGTTTTTGTTCCCGTAGAGAAGCGGACAAGCTTATTGAGCAAGGAAGGGTTACTATTAATGGACTAAAACCCGAAATAGGAACTAAAGTTAATCCGGACGATAGTGTTGAAATTGATGGGAAATCAATTAAAGTTACTGAGCAATTTATTTACATTGCTTTTAACAAACCAGCGGGCATTACCAGTACAACTGACTTAAAAGACAGAGATAATATTATTGATTTTATTAAACACGAAAAACGGATTTTCCCAATTGGCAGATTAGACAAGCCTTCAGAAGGTTTAATTTTTTTAACAAATGATGGTGATATTGTAAACAAAATTTTACGAGCAGGTAACAATCACGAAAAAGAATACGTCGTTACAGTTGATAAAACAATAGATTCCGATTTTGTATTTAAAATGAGTAATGGTATACAAATACTTGAAACCATTACCAAAAAATGTTTTGTAAGTAAAATAGATGAAAAAACATTCCGTATAATTTTAACTCAAGGCCTAAACCGCCAAATAAGGCGAATGTGTGAATTTTTAGGATTTAGAGTATTAAAGTTAAAGCGAATCCGTATTATGAATATCACATTACAAGGCTTAAATTCCGGTAAATGGCGGTACTTAACCGCGCAAGAAATTAAAACAATAAATAATTCTGTTAACTCATCTGTAAAAACCGAGGAGGCTTCTTATTTTGAAAACAATAATAACGAATAGCGCTATTATTTTTTTCTCATAAATATTTGAATAGGAACACCTGTAAAATCAAACTCTTCACGCATACGATTTTCTAAGAAACGAATGTACGATTCTGTAACATATTGAGGCAAGTTGCAATAAAATGCAAATGTTGGTGCGTGAGTTGGAAGCTGTGTAATAAATTTTATTTTCACATGCTTACCTTTAATTGCAGCTGGTGGCTGATTTTCGACTATTGGAAGCATGATATCGTTCAATGCTCTAGTTTTTATAGATTGTACACGATTTACATTTACCTTTTCGGCAACTTCAATAGCTTTTAAAACACGTTGCTTTGTTAATGCCGAAGTAAACACAATTGGCACATCGCGGAAAGGAGCCAATTTTTCTCTAATTTTTTCTTCGTATTCTTTTGTTGAATTGGTAGTTTTTTCAACCAAATCCCACTTATTCACAACAATCACAATTCCTTTACGATTTTTTTCAGCAAGGTGAAATATATTAATATCCTGTGCTTCTAAACCAAGTGTTGCGTCAATCAATAATAAAATAACATCACAATCTTCAATTGCACGGATAGAACGCATTACAGAGTAAAATTCCAAATCTTCTTCTACTTTTGATTTCTTTCTAATACCTGCAGTATCTATCAATAAAAAATCGTGACCGAATGAATTATAACGAGTATTTATTGAATCTCTTGTTGTGCCAGCTATCGGAGTAACGATATTCCTTTCTATACCCAACAATGTATTTATCAATGATGATTTACCAACATTAGGTCGCCCAACAATTGCAAACTTAGGAATATCCAACTCGTCAATTTTAATATCAGCATCCAAAGCCTTTACCACTTCGTCCAACAACTCGCCTGTACCACTTCCACTAATAGCAGAAACATTATAAGGTTCGCCTAATCCTAAAGCATAAAACTCTCCCGATAAACCTTGACGAACAAAATTGTCAACCTTATTGGAAACAAGGAAAACCTTTTTTTTGCATTTTCTCAATATGTTGGCAACTACTTTATCATCGTCTACAATACCATCTGCAACATCCAAAACAAATAAAATTACATTTGCCTCATCAATTGCCAACTGCACCTGTTTACGAATTTCACCTTCAAATAAATCATCCGACCCCTTCACATATCCACCCGTATCAATAACAGAAAACTCCATTCCATTCCATTCGGATTTCCCATAGTGTCTATCACGCGTTACGCCCGACTCTGAATCAACTATTGCTTTTCTACTATCCGTTAAACGATTAAAAAGTGTTGATTTCCCAACATTCGGCCTTCCTACTATTGCTACTATATTTGCCATTTAAATTTTTAAAATTATGAACTTAAAAATTTGAAAATCAACACATCTTCAAATTAAAGCTTCATGCGTTAATTCATGTAACCAAAACGTTTTAGTTGATTATCGCTATCACGCCAATCTTTATTTACTTTTACAAAAAGTTCAAGGAACACTTGTTTTTGTAAAAATATCTCCATGTCTTTTCTTGCATCTGTTCCAACTTTTTTTAATGCTTTACCTTGATGCCCAATAATAATACCTTTTTGAGAATCTCTAACAACTAAAATTTCTGCTCGAATTTTTATTATTTTCTCTTCTTCTTTAAACGATTCCACTAGAACTTCAACAGAATATGGAATTTCTTTTTTGTAGTTCATCAATATTTTTTCGCGAATAATTTCCGAAATAAAAAACTTCTCCGGCTTATCCGTTAATTCATCTTTAGCAAAATAACCAGGACCTATCGGCAATAATGCAACAATCCGATCAAATATATAATTTACATTAAACTTCTCAAGAGCTGATACAGGTATAACTTCTGCATTAGGCACCTCAACTTTCCAATAAGCTACCTTTTCTTCTAATTTTTCTTGAGATGCCAAATCTATTTTGTTTACAAGCAACAATACAGGAACTTTTGCATTTTTTATTTTATGAAGTACTTTTTCTTCGATTGCAATATCCTCGAAAATATCCGTCACAAAGAGCATTATATCTGCATCAGTAATTGCGGTATAAACAAAATCCATCATTGATTCCTGAAGCTTATAATTCGGCTTTAATACACCTGGAGTATCAGAATACACAATCTGAAAATCTTCTCCATTTACAATTCCCATAATACGATGGCGAGTAGTTTGTGCTTTAGAAGTGATAATAGATAATCGTTCACCTACCAATACGTTCATAAGTGTGGATTTTCCTACATTAGGACTTCCTATAATATTCACGAAACCAGCCTTATGAGACATTTTGTAATTTGTTAATAAAAATAATTGGACTGCAAAGAAACAAAATATATCTTTGCATTGTTAAATTAAAACAATATGCGGTTGTTTTATATTGATTGACGTTCATTTTCTAAAAATATATTGCGGGATGGAGCAGTTGGTAGCTCGTTGGGCTCATAACCCAAAGGTCATCGGTTCGAGTCCGGTTCCCGCTACTAAAGACGAAACCTCAGAGAAATTCTCTAAGGTTTTTTCTTTTTTACCCTCCCGCCAAATTTTATGCTGCAAATATCCAAAGTTAAAGAATAAATTAGTGCAACTTTATAGCATACCATAAAGTAAAGATGCTCTTAATTATATTAAAAACACATATAAGTTATTACTCACCCAATATTTATTAAAATTAACTTTTAAAAATTGAATGGCAGCTAAATACGACTATTGGTAATAAGAGCTATATGATTATGCTCTATTAATGTATCGTCTTCTACAAATACAACATCCCCTCCTCGTTTCAAAACTATTTCAATTAAATCATCTACTGCATCTTTTATACTATAAATATCATTGGCATCAACATCTTTAGTGATTAGTGTAAATTTACTAATGCCGAATTTTGCAGGACATGAATAATTTTTCTCAACTAGTAATATACGAGAACGATTTTCCATACTAGCCTTCCAAACATCAGTAATTCCAGAAGCAAAAGTATTCATACCAATTGCGTCCATTAATAAATCAAGATATTTTTCTTGCTCCTTAATAGATTTTTCTTCTAAAACAGGGATTGTTTTATTTACAATTTCAGAAACACTTGCATGTTCGAAGTTACCCTCAATATAACCTAAAACCAGATCAGAATTTTTTGAAATCTTTTTATATTTATCCGCAATTTCACCAACACAAGCTATAACAATAGGCAAGGCATTTACTCTTAAAATATTGCTAAGACTTCGATCGATATCACGGAGATATTTTTCAAGAGTTATATCATTAATCGAATGAGCATCAGAAAAATTACCAACTTTTGTATGCAAATCAATTTTCCATTCTTTAATATTTTTTGGAGCATCAACAAAGTCAATTTCTTTAAAAGATTTATCGAATCCACGAAATAATTTATTTTCATTGCTACTTATTAAAAGTATAAAATATTCAATGTTGTATTTTGCAGCAAATAAAAGATCACGTATCTGGAATGATTTATCAATAATCACTTTCTCTTTTACAGTAAAAGAAAATCTAAATAATTTCTCATGATTTTGGGAAATATAAATAGCCAACCCCTTTGATAAAACTTTAAAATCAACTTCATTATAAACCTTAATAAGTTTAACTATAAGCGGTTTTGAAATTGTAGCAGGAAACTCCTTGGCTAAATACTTTTGAACTCTTTTAACAACAAGCTTAAGTTTGTCCTTATTATAATTATACTGAGCCTGACTAAGATCCATTGGAAAAATAATAGAAACTGAAGGAAATATATTTTTTTCGCTTAGCAACTGATTTACTTCAAATACAGGGTTGGTATCCATAACATATTTTTTCACAAATGTATTTTAGATTAATATTTAGCATGATGATTAGGGACAAAGAATATTTTGATACAAATCACTCACAAAGTTTT
>CANCPZ010000144.1 GCA_947380175.1 Bacteroidota bacterium
TTTGTTTTTAAAATATTAAGTTGTTTGCGCTGTAATTCTATATTATCACGAATGGAAACATAAGTACTTCCGTAATCGGCAATTATTTTAAGTTTTGTTTCTAAAGATTTAATAGCACGTTGATCCCCTTTTGAAATAGCTATTGCATATTGTTCTGTAGTTACTTCTGATTGCGATTCGTAATCATAAAGTCCATAGCCATTTAATACCTTTATTGAATCACTCATTCCTTTTACTTCAGCAAGCTTATTTAGGTATTCAGTTTCAACAATTTTTAAAGCTTGTTCAGCTCTTTGCTGTTGCATGTGGTTTTTTGTGGAGTCGTGCAACGCTGCAATATCATTTGCTATTAAAGCAGCAGTATCTGCATTGTGATCCATTACCTCAATTTTTACGGACAAATATTCTGTACGTTTAAAAGTTATGTTATTTAAAAATTCCTCATATAATTTGGTGTTTTTAAATTTATTGTCTTTTTTAATTCCATAATGTACCATTAAATTATATTTTTCACATATGCGGCTTCTAACTTCATCAGAGTTTAAAATCTGTAACATCTGCTCAGCTTCTTCTGCCGCACCAAATTGAAGCAGATCTCCATGCTTAAAATTGTTTTCAGTTAAAAGGGTTTGAGAAATAGAACTAGTAGCAACAGGGAAAAGGATAACAGTCGATTTGTATTTTTCCTGAATAGTTAAAGATATAAGAGATGAAATTGCCAAGCTTGTAATTCCAATTAAAATAAGCTGTTTGCGCCATTTGTAAATAAAATATAGCACGTTTAATGAATTAAAATTATCTTCAGAGGAAACGTTCTTGTTCATATTTTTTATAAAATTTAACTTCAGGACAACAAAAATAAAAAAAATAGGCAAATGGTCTAATATATAACCAGTTTATCCTTTTTGTAAAAACCTGAAAATAGATTTTATATTTATTAATCCTGAAATAATTGCCCATAAGCCACAGCAAATTACCATAATAGCAAAATTTAAAACCCAGTTGAATTGCAACATTTTTGAACCATAATTGATTGCAATTACTCCTATTGTGAACATAATAAATGTATTGATTAACCAATAATTAATTTTAAATTTAAAAATACGTTGTGCTATGATAACCTGAATTATAGCTGTTAAAAACTGGGTTGTCATACTTGAAATTGCAGATCCATATGCTTCGTATTTTTTAATTAAAATATAGTTCAGCACAAGATTTAAACACATTCCAGATGCTGCCATATAGTTTAGGTGTTTCATGTTACCATTGGCTGTAAGTAGTGTTCCAAATATATAGGTTGTAGAAACGGCTATAAAACTTAGCATTAACAAGCTGAAAATTTGTCCCGATTCTTCTACATATTGTTTAGGGTAAAGCATTTTCATCAATTCATCGCTGTAAAAAAAACATCCAATCCCAATAACTATGGCTGCTCCTAGAAGCAGGGTGCTAATTAATTTTACCAATGGTTCAACCGATTCCTTATATTTAATCATTCGCGAAAAAATGGGTAATAACATTCCGGCAGTTAAAAAGGCAATCATGTTTGTTGCATCTAACAATCTAAATCCTTGTGCATAAATACCTGATTGTACATCACCAACACCCTTTGGTAGCATTCGCTCAATCATTACGGTGTCAATTCGGTTATAAAATGACATTAATAGCGTAAGTATAGCATACGGAAGACTTTTCTTTAATATCATCATCGAGAAAGCTTTATTCAAGTTTAATTTAAATGTATGTGTTTTTCGAAGTATGATAATAAATATGATTACGGCACTTAAAAAGTAGGAAAAGGTTTGAGCATATACAAAGTACATTATTCCATTAGGCCCTTTAAATACGTCCATTTTTAACATAAAAAGTGTTAAAACAATCAGGATTACTCTGTCTAAAACAGAAACAAGGCTGTCGGTTTTAAATAAATGTAATCCTGCAAGGTTAGATCGCATGTAATTGATAAAAAACAGGAGGAACATATTGAAGCCTTGTATCAGCAAAAGTTTCATTATTCGAGTGTCGTAACCTATTAACAAGCCAGTAACTAAAGTGATAACAATATAAACTGCCGCTAATGCTAGTTTAAGACTTACAAGACTCGAAAAATGTTTGGTTAGTAAATGATTGTTTTGAGCGATGTTTTTATTGTTGAAATTGGTAATTCCAAAATCTAGAATAATGGTAAGCAAAAAAGAGAAATTGAAAATAGCGAAATATATTCCATAGCTCGCTGCACCTACTTCATTTTGAACAGCCCTGTCGATTCCCAATATATAGATTGGTTTTATCAACAAATTCATAAATAATATCAGACCAAGATTAGATAGAAATTTTTTCTGCATCTTTCAAAAATAATCAAATTAAGCGGGTAAAAAGATGAAATTTTGAGTTTTATGTTTTGTACTGTCAAACTCGATGGTTTTATTGTCAGAAATGATATATGTTTTATAGTTTAAAATTTTAAATAAATCAAAACACTTTTCTCGGTTTTCATTATCCCAAAGTTCGGCATATACAACTGGTTTGTTTTTTGAAATAATATTTTTTGCCCCCTCTAAAACAAAATACTCGAAATTTTCAACGTCAATTTTTATTGCGCTAATACGTTGTGTCGAGTTAATTAATTCTTCCATTTTATCCAACATTTTTAATGGCACTTTAAAGCGATCGCCTTCATTGTTTTCCGAAATAGAGTCATGAATTACATGACTTAATCCTTGCATCCGAACACTCGAAATAATAGGCATCACCATTTCAACTTCGCCTTCAGTACTTCCTAGTGCAATTTCAAAAAGTCGAACATTTTTTAATTTAAAATAAGTTGCAATTTTTTTGAATGCTTTAATATTGTTAGGCATCGGTTCAAAACTATACACTTTTACGTCTTTAATTGTTCGAGCTAAATGCACTGTCATAATACCAATATTTGCACCAATATCTAAAACAAGCGTGTTTTCAGGTATAAGGTTTAAAAAATGAAAAAAATCTTTTTCATTTTTATCACGCTTAAGTGTATAGATCTTAAATAGTGAAAAAACAAAAAGATAGTTTTTAAATCCTAACAATTTGTGTAATATGTATTTAGCTGTGTTTTTCATTCGGCTTGCAAAAGTATTAATTTTATGGAATTAATATTAAAAAATCCGCGTATTAGTTTTTGCTTGTTAAATAATTCGTTAGTATATTGAATTGCAATTAATTTTTGCCAAAATTTCTATGTAAATTCGTTTTCTAAAAAATAAAATAGTGGAAATAGTTGTAAATACGCGTTTGCTTTTAAAAAACAAACTAGAGGGAATTGGTTGGTTTACATACGAAACATTAAAACGTATTACGCAAAATCATCCAAATGATCATTTTGTTTTTTTATTTGACAGAGATTTTGATCAGGATTTTATTTTTTCTGATAATGTTACACCTGTTATTTTATCTCCACAAGCAAGGCACCCTATTTTATTTTATTGGTGGTTCGAGTTTTCGGTTGCAAATTTTTTAAATAAATACAAGCCCAATCTTTTTTTGTCGCCAGATGGCTATATGTCTCTAAAATCTAATTGTAAGCAGTTAGCAGTAATACATGATATTTGTTTTGAGCATTATCCAAATGATGTATCCTATATTGTTCGTAAATATTACAAAGCATTTTTCCCGAAATTTGCTCAAAAAGCAACACGAATAGTAACTGTTTCCGAATTTTCGAAAAACGATATAAGTAAAACATATGCTATTAATGCTGATAAAATTGATGTTGTATATAATGGTTGTAATGAAATGTATTGCCCCATAAATCAAGTTTTACAGCAAAAGACCAAACAAGTTTTTTCTGAAAATTCCGATTATTTTTTATTTGTAGGGGCATTGCATCCGCGTAAAAATATTTCACGTTTGTTTCAAGCATTTGATAAATTTAAAATTGCTCAAAAAAACACTGTCAAACTAGTAATAGTTGGCGAAAAGTATTATTGGACAAGTGAGATAAAGCATACCTATATTAATATGAAGCATAAGGAAGATGTTATTTTTACTGGTCGTTTATCTGCTGAAGATTTGAAAAATGTATTAGGCTCAGCAATAGCCCTAACATACGTGCCTTATTTTGAAGGTTTTGGTATACCTATTATTGAAGCTATGAATTGTGATACACCTGTTATTACAAGTAACGTTTCATCAATGCCCGAAGTAGCAAAGGATGCTGCTTTATTGGTTGATCCATTTTCGATTGATTCGATTGCCAATGCTATGATTTATATATATAAAGATCAAGACATGCGGAATACATTAATTGAAAAGGGGCGCAAACGTAAGCTTGATTTTAATTGGAACAAAACAGCCGATGCGTTGTGGCAATCTATTGAAAAAACAATTAATTTGTAATGCTGAAAAAATATTTTAATAAAACTTTCGTTGAGGCAGGTTGTGATGAAGCTGGTAGAGGATGTTTGGCAGGATCTGTTTTTGCTGCAGCTGTAATTTTCCCTAAAAAATTTAAGCACGAATTATTAAATGATTCTAAAAAATTAAGTGATAAACAACGCAAAATGCTCCGTCCAATTATAGAACAAGAAGCTATATCCTCTGCTGTCGGTCAAGTTACAGCTAAAGAGATTGATGAAATAAATATTTTAAATGCTTCGTTTTTGGCAATGCACAGAGCGCTTGATCAGCTAAATACAATTCCTGAAAATTTAATAATTGATGGCAATCGTTTTAAAAAGTATAAAGAAATTCCACATACGTGTATTATTCAAGGAGATAAGTTGTATATGAGTATTGCAGCAGCCTCCATACTTGCCAAAACTTATCGCGATGATTATATGGATGATTTGCATCAGAAATTTCCGCAGTATGATTGGATAAATAATAAAGCTTATGGTACTGTAAATCATTATCTAGCAATTGAAAAGTATGGTATTACCGAATACCATCGTAAAACATTTCGTTTGTTTCCAAAAGTATAAATCTCTTTTTATTATTAATCAATGAACTGTTAGTAAGTTCATGTCTTCTTTTTCAATACTACCAATCTCTTGGTTAATTTTGCACAAAATCTACAATTAAATTTTCTGGATTTTAGAATATAAAATATGCTAAAAAAAATTCTACTTGGAATTATAATTGCTGCAATTATTGCAGGTGGTGTTTATTGGTATAATTATACTGAGGAAATAAATCTTCCTATAAGTAATGGTATTAATGCCATACCCAGTAATGCAGCTATTGTTTTTGAAAGTAAACAATCAAAAAATACATGGGGAAAATTGTCGAAAAATAGCATAATGTGGCAGGCTTTACTTGGTACAGAGACTTTTTCTAAACTAAATTATCAAGGTCATTATATTGACTCGTTATTAAGCTGTAATCCTGCTATTTATAAATTATTAGATAATCATTCTTTTTTTATTTCTGCCCATGTGTCGGGTGCCAATACATTCGATTTTTTATATGTGTATAGTTTACCCAACTTAACCTATAAATCAACTATAGAAGAGTTTGCGAAAAAAATTAATAATAATATTGAGCCGTTTTTACGAGAATATGATGATTTGAATATTGAAACTATTTACCCAAAACATAAAGATTCTCTGAGTTTTGCAATTTCAAAAGGTATTTTAATGATTAGCGGTAAACAGACTTTAGTAGAAGATGCTATTCGTCAATTAAAATCAGGTGTTTCGCTAGCTAATGATAGAAATTTTAGTAAAGTAATTAATACCGCTGGAAAAAATGTGGACGCAAATATTTATGTGAATTATAAAACTTTTCCTGCTATTCTATCGAATTTTGTTTGCCCAATTTTAAAAAACAAAACCAATGCAATTACAAATTTTGCCGATTTTTCGGGTTGGGATCTTACAATAAAACCAGATGCTTTAATGCTTAGTGGTTTTACTCAGGCCAACGATTCCTCTATTAGTTACCTTAACTTGTTTAGTAAACAAAAACCACAAGAAATTGAATTAACAAAAGTGATTCCATCTAAAACGGCATTGTTAATGTTTTTTGGAATCAGTAATATGAAGATTTTTCAGCGCGATTACAAGAATTATTTAAGTTCAAAATTGCGTTTGCAAGCCTATGATCAATATATAGAAGGTTTAAATAAAGCTTATCAGGTTGATTTAGAAAGATCTGTTTTGGGGTGGATAGATAACGAGATAGCATTGGTTGTTACTGAGCCTTCAACAGTTGATTTGACAAGTAATTCATATGCTGTTATTCACGCTGATAATATTCAAGATGCAACCAACAGTTTAACTAGTTTGGTTGATGCAATTGCTCAAAAAAATAAACTTAAAGTTGATACCAGCATTTTTCGAGAACATGTTATTACGCACCTTTTGTTGCCCGAATTATTACCCAAATTAATTGGCTGGCAGTTTGATAAAATAACAGAC
The DNA here is from genome assembly GCA_947380175.1 of Bacteroidota bacterium. Lineage (GTDB taxonomy): Bacteria > Bacteroidota > Bacteroidia > 2-12-FULL-35-15 > 2-12-FULL-35-15 > 2-12-FULL-35-15. Next base: position 6,399 of record CANCPZ010000144.1, read on the forward strand.
AACTACTTTACAACTATAGGCGACTATGTTGTTTTTGCTAATACTCCTTTGGCATTGCATAGTTTTATCAGTGATTATGAAAGTAATAAAACATTAAGTAATAATAAAAATTATCAAGATTTTTCTGAAAATATTTCTTCAGAAACTAATTTTTATATTTATTCTGCTGTAGCACATTCTACTAAAATTTATAGTTCCTTCCTTACGGATGAGTTATCGAAAGCTATTGATGCGAACTTAGAAGTGTATAAAAAATTTGAAGGGCTAGGTATACAGTTTACGTCTAATAATAAACTGTTTTATAGTTCCATTTATTTAAAATACAACCCTGTTGTTAAAGAGGAAAATGTACTGCTTTTTGAATCAACGTTGGATACAACGGTTAGTTCAAAACCATTTTTGTTTGTTAATCACATTACAAAGGAAAAAGAAATTTTTATTCAGGATGATGCAAATAAAATTTATCTA
>CANCPZ010000145.1 GCA_947380175.1 Bacteroidota bacterium
AATCTGCTGTTTGCTGGTAAATATGGAGAATTATGATTATTTAATACATATTTTTTTGTTTTTTCTCCAGAATTAGAATATAGAACAGCTCCTTCAATCTTAATGTTATTTTTTATTTTATACAAAATATTTACACCTATAGTATATCCAAATTTTGGAATTTCGAGTGTATCACGAACATCTAAAATCCATTTACTTGCTCCATCTGATTTTAATATTCGGTAACAATAATCACTTGAACCCGAAATGCCAAATTTTATTTTCCCATCAGATAGAGTATCTTTTGTTTCACAAAACGAAATAAATGGCAAAAGCAGAAGTAATAAAATAATTGAGTTTTTCATTTTAATTTTTTAATCCTTTACACAACGTACACTAAAACCATATGTTTTAGGACCATAATATCTAAATACATTTGAATTTTTATAATCTAAATAGCGGTACCAAGCATGATTATCTTTTGTAGTTGATGACCACCAAAATCCTGTTGCAAACAATCCTGGATCTCCCCAAATACCATTAAAAATGCGGCACCCTCCTGCTAAAGCGGAAAAACCACTTGAATTAGAAGACCAAATATTTTCATACGTTATCCAACCCTGAGTGGATGCTATTTTTAATTTATCGGCTTCATTGCTACCTCTCCAGCTGGTATTGTTTACTTCATAATCACTCATACCTAGGTTCTTTTCAAGTTCTTTCCATTCATTATCACTGGGCACATGCCATCCCAATGGTGCAATATTATTAAGATTTGATACCGCATAGTAATTATAAAGCAAACCTGGTGCACTCAAGTTATCATCATAAATACAATAAGCTCCAATGGTATCATTTTTCCAATTTGCAGTGTCGGCTTGTATTTTAAGAATGAAATTACCATTACGATATTTAGTCACTTTTAGGTTTTCGGCCATCCACCATTGATTACCAATTTTTACTGTTTTATATACATTATTACACACATCAGTAACATAACCTGTTTCAATAGGAGCTGTTTCTTTTTTGTCTTTTTTACAACTACTAAATGGAAGTAATAAAAACATAAAAAGATAAAGTATTGTACTAAAAAAATATTTTTTATTCATTGTAAATATTTTAATTTTTCATAAACATTTTATTCAAGTTTATGCTTCCTCCAATTGAGACACGCATCAGATACAAGCCTGTTTTAAAATTAGAAATATAAACTTGCTCATCAATAGAAGAACTTAAAATGCCCATATTTTTTTGGAGCAACAACGTTCCAAATGAATCAAATATTGAATAAACAACTTCATTAGGTACACTACCAACCTTAAATTTTAAGGTTAACTGGTTTTGTGCAGGATTAGGAAATAAATCAAATTCAATTGCATTACTTATTTCAGGGCATACAAGACTTATATCGCGATTGTTGCAGTAGCCAGGATAACAACACAATGCTTTTAAATTTTTATTTGCTTTAGAGTCATAATTACAAGCCAAAGTATCCATGCAACCACAAACAATTTTATTGATGCACGCTAATGGATTATTACAAGCATAACTAGAACTATATTCCAAATAACTAGGATCTTGACATCCACAAACAGTTGGATATGTTAAAAAAGGATTTACAAATTCGCCTGATAATAAAACATTTCCATTTGCAACATACTTAGTTGTATTACCAATACTATCTAATAATTCTAAATTTAATTCTAAAGCAATAGTTCCTTTTGTAGTGAGTTGTGCAACTAATACTTTATTGCTATCGGCCGAATACCCAGAAACTCCATCAAGTTGAGTTAAATATGAATTTGTAGTAATAAATTGCGATCCTATTTTTACAGGGCCAAAAACTGTTGAATCAATACCCGTAAAATCTTTAAAACCATTATCAATCCATTGCGTTACTGTTGTAGTTTTCGTAACTAAACCATCCTGAACAGTTAAGGGAATACCTGCAGTTGCATCATTATTTATCAATAATCCACTTGGAATACTTGCGGTACCTCCAGAATTATTTACACCGCCAATTAAAGAACCATTTGGATCCTCTGTTTTTAAAATTCCATTTTGTGTTTTTGTTGCAAGCCCTAATGTCAACCAGCTGTCTAAAGCAATGGTAGGGTTAGCCGAGAACCATCCATTATTAATTAAATAGCCAAAATTAGCATTTGGTCGATCTATGTTATTATAAAAATTAGATGTGCTTGTAATCTTTAGAGGATGATTATGGTCACCATAGATAGATTTTATTTTGTAGCCTGGTTTTAAATCAACATACACTCGGTAAGTTTTCGATCCAGTCTCAAGCAGTCTAACACTTCCATTAATTGTATCAGTGGCATCATTTAAATCAGATATATAATAGGTTTCAACCGTAAGCTTTTCTATTTGAGCTTTTATAGATGTAGAAAAAAACAATAAGGTTAAAAAGTAAAAATATGTAAAATGTTTTATCATTATAATTTATATAAAATACTTAGTAAAAAATTGGTTCCATACCTGTACTTATCAAAATCCATTGTATATCCTTCTGGATATTTATATGATCTCCTGATTGGTTCATTCAATATATTTCTAATTGTAATACTTGCTGTAAAATGTTTACCAAATTTCTTACTTGTTTTAAAATCTAATAAATGTCTTTGAAGTTCATAAACATCTGGTATCGATTTATTATCAGATGCAATTACTAATCGAGGCCCTTGTAAATTGTAACTCAAAGTTACAACTAAACCAATACTATCTGCATTATAAGAAAGCATTCCATTAATAATATATGGAGCCTGACCAAACATTGGTCTTTTGATGGTATCAACAGGTATGTAATTAATTATTCCATTTGTAACATATAAGGTTGAACGGACAAATTTTGAAGTAGAATTATCAAAAGTAGTATTGGCTCTAAACTCTAAATGTTTTGTAATTGCTTTTTTACCTTCTAATTCAATACCTACAACTTTTGATTTATCTACATTTTGCCAGTAATAATAAGTTGAGTTTACCAATTCTATATGATTTTTAAAATCCTTATAAAATAAACTAACAGATAAATTATCTCCGTTTTTAAAATATGATTCCAATCGTAAATCGTAATTATTTATATGAACAGTTTTTAAATTGGGATTGCCTAAAACAGTTGCTTGTAATTCATAATCGTAATTTGTTACATCCGAAAGTTCTCTGATACTTGGTCTTGCAACTGTTTGACTAAAATTTAATCGAACATTTATTGGAGACTCCTCAATATTTTTTAACTTATAAATAATGTTTAGACTTGGCAAATAGTTAATTTCATTAAGCTTACCGGGGTTTGCAATAGGGAAGCCCCCGTTTCCATAAAATCTTCTGCCATCATCAGCCATATATCCTAATGCATTATACTCATCTATATCGGTAAATATAACGGCGTGTTCAACTCTTAATCCACCAGAAACACGAAGAGTTCGAGTAATGGCATAATCCAATAAAGCAAAGCCAGATGTGATAGACGTTCTTCCGAATGTATGATTTACAGGCATTATGTCCTGGCTATAAATCCAAACTATTGAATTATTTTGAATATCGAAATTATCCAAACTCATTACTTGATCTATATCAGTTGATTGAATAAGTGACGCGCTGTTACCATAATTTAAATGATAATGGTATTGATCACTTTTTTGGTGGTCGTTCAAATATGCTCCTCCAAATTTTAATTTTCTGCTTAATTCAGACTTAGAACCAATTGGCATTTCAGCACTTAATTTACTATCAAAAAGTTTATCAGTTAAATATCTGTAATACCTGTCTGCAGGTTGATTTGTAGGGTCTATTGTTATCGGAGAGCTACTTGTTCCTATATCGTATTGTAAAATTTTAAAATCTGGAGCATTACTTTTACCATCTGTATATGAAGCATTGAAATCTATTTTTGTCTTAAATGTTGGTAAATAATGTTCCGTTTTTAATTGATAAACAAGTTGTTTTCTGTCTTCATAAAACTGTACTTTAGTTTGGTTATTGGCAATTATATTGTTTGAATTCCTTACATTGTTTACACCATTTAAATTTGGCATATAAATAAACGTAATGCTATTATTCGGATTAAATTTATAAGCCAAATTTAATAAGGCACTCCAACCGTTTGTTTCTTTGGTTATTTGTTGCTCAATTGATTTTTCTAACAATCCAGTAACTGGATATGGTCTTTGAGCAATCGATTTAGAATCATATAAGGTTGCGCTTCCATAGCGAAATCCGGCTAAAACACCTACAGCTTTTCCATTAATAGTAAACTGATCGCCAACACTAAAACTTTGAGTAAAATCGAATGGGGCTTTTCTTATTGTAGTATTCCAATTATTTGGAAATGATTGTCCTGTTTTGGCAGCATCAGCATTTAATTTATTAAATGCCTGATCTTTATATGAACCTTGAATGTATAGTGTTTTAGCATTATTTACAGCGGCTGGATCATCGAATTGTGAATTTGTTAAAAGGCCAAGTTTTACTAAACCTAATTTAAAATACAAATCAGCAGTTAAACTGCCATCATCTATCCATCCTGTAATTCCAATTGATTTGTAGTAGTCTCCCAAACCCAATGCAACAAACTGTTGGTATTGAGTTGGTGTTAATATAGCACCTTTAAAATCAGTGTGATTGCGTTCTCGAAATCCATTATCATAACCCAACCAATCTGTTGAACTATGTTGAGAGCTTAATACATTTTTAAAAGTAGTTTGATTGTTATATCCAATTGAACTTTCAATATTAACTGAAAGTTTATCTGGATAATCTTTTGTTTCTACCGACAAATAAGCACCAGCCCAATCACCTGGCAAGTCAGGACTTGCAGTTTTTGAAACAATTACATTGTCAACCAAACTAGACGGGAACATATCTAGTCTGATATTATTTGTAAAAGGATCTAAGGTTGGTATTCTTAAACCATTTATTGTTGTTTTTACATACCTATCTCCTATTCCTCGAATAGTTATAAAACTACCATTAGTTGAAACACCAGAGACACGAGCAACAGCAGCTGTTACATTTGGGTCTCCTGTTTTTTTAATCGTTTCAGCCGAAATATAGTCAATTGTAGTAGAAGAATTTTTTTTAAGATTTTCCATGAAATAATCTTTGGCTCTTGTTGCTTTAGCCGTTACTTCAATAACTCCCAAATCTTTGGAAGCGGATTCTAAAACAAAATCTTTTAAAATTATTTCCCCTTTTACTGGATGAACAGTCGTTTCTACTGATTGGTAACTTACATAAGAAACGATTAACGTTTGTTCGGTCGAATCAGTAATTTTTAAAGAGTAATTACCATCAAGGTCGGTGATTGTTCCAACCGAATGGTTAGATTTAAGAACAATTGTTACACCTATTAAAGTCTCTCCCGTTTTGTCAGAAACCTTACCTCTAATTATTCCCTGAGCGAGAGAAAATGAAAATGTAATAAAAACACTAATTGATAATAAAAATAATTTTTTCATTGGATATTAATACGAATTAAAAACAAGACATCTTTGTAAAAGACTTTCTTAGCGATTTCAAAGATGTCTTATTATTAAATTGCATTACGGTAATTAGTTTTTAATTATTTTTTTTGTAGAAACTACTCCATCAATTGTAATTTTGATAAAATACATTCCTGGTTTCAATGATGATAAATCAATATTTTCAATATGTTTTTCAGAAACTAATCCTAACGAATTATGCATTATTTCATTCCCTTGTACACCATAAATCGCATAACTATTTGCAGTACTTTGATTTGATGAAGAAGCTATTTCTAATACTAACAAGTCATTTGCTGGATTAGGATACACTTTAAAAGATTGAACTGCCGATTTAGAATCTTTAACATTTACTGTTGAACTTAAATTTAAACATCCCATTAAGGTTGGTATTGAAATTTCTGAACCTGAAGGGTTTTTTGCAACATAGCTCTCTACACCTCCAGTTGGTGTTCCTATTTGCAAATTTAATTCATAGCAAAATTCGCCATCCGTTGTAAACTGCCCAACCAATACCCTGTTCGATGCTGTTGGACCTGCTACTCCTCCAAGAGCAGCGATAGATCCATTAGTAGTTGAAAATGAATTACCAGCCAAACTTGTTGCATCAAATACGCTCAGTTGCGCATTTACGTTAACAAATGTTACAGATACAGGTGTTAAATCAATTGCTACATTTGTTCCAGCAATCATCCCATCTTGTGAAGTAAGCGGTATTCCAATTGATGCAGGTGCATTTTTTAAAATGCTATTTGCAGCAATAAGATTTGCTACACCGTCATCTTCAGATTTAAGAACACCCAATTGACCTACTGCAGTAGCACCAATCGAAAACCAGGAGTCAAGTGCATTGGTATTATTTTTTAATTGTGCAAAAGGTATTCCATTTGCATTTGTGGAACCCCTGTCTTCATTATTAAAGAACGATGTAGTTGTTGTAAATTTCAATTCATGCAATGGCGAATTAATACCATATAATGCCTGAAAATTATAGCCCGGAGCCAAATCTGCAAAAATTCTATAGGTTACAGAACCTATTGGTAATGTACCTGCAGTAGCAAAGGTACTAACATAAGAATCAGCAGAATCAGCGATATAATACTTCTCAACAATTATGCTATCTAAACCAGTTTGTGCGTGAGCAAAGCCTCCAAGTAAGATAAGACCTAATCCTAAAATATTTTTTTTCATTTTTTATACTTTTTATTTAAAACAAATAATTAAGATTAGTGACAAGATTGATTAAAGTTTCCAAGCAATTGAAGGAAATCCACGTTGTCAGTTTTACCATCCTGATTAACATCTGTTGGACAAGGTGCTAAACCTCCTGTTGTTTGCAATAAACTTGCATAAGCCCAGTTTGATAAAAAAGAA
>CANCPZ010000146.1 GCA_947380175.1 Bacteroidota bacterium
AGAACGCTTTTCCCCATCAATTGCATTAAATCTACATTTGAAATAAACGCTCCTCTAAGATATATTTTCACTTTTAAAGAAGCAAAAAAATCTGATTTTTCAACTCGTTCTTTTACGACAATATCGGTACTATAAATAATAATTTCTAGTTTTTCCAATAATGTTAAAGGTAATAACTCTATTGCTTCAATCACTTTTAAAGCTTTACCAACTCCGTCTTCATAGCCTTTAATGATTAAAAAATTTCGATCATTTATAGGTTTAATATACTGTTCTGCAATGGTCAATCCTCCATTACCGGGATAAACCCCAAAAAAGACATTCTCAAAACTATTTTTTTTGGCAATTTCAAAATCCCTTTTACAATCGGTAATTAAATAATCAACTCTTTTCAAAAATCTTGTGAATTGTTCCGTTTGAATTCCTAACTCTTTATAAAAATAAATATCACTACCCCAAGAGGAATAAATGAAATTTAGATTTGGTTTTTGCTCCATTACTTCTAAAATGGGTAAACCTGCTAATCTCATTTCAAAACTATGTACAATATCAGGCTGAATTTCTTTAAGCACTTTCTCAAAAACAGCAGCTATTTTTCTTTCATTATGTTTTTGAATCCATTTATAGATTTGGGGAGATTTATTTTTTAAGGAATATCTTAGAGGAAAATCATATTTTAATTTCCATCCCTTTATTTGATGTACCCAGTCTATTCTTTCTACCTTGTTACCACCATCAGTAACATCAAACCAATATACCTCATAGCCAGACTCTTTCAACTGGTTGACCCATTGAAAAAAATGATGGTTCGGTATGGCTACCATAAGGATTTTCATGTTTTATGAACTAAATAATTTCCTGTAATTTGTATTAAAATTTTCAATTGAAAAATGAGTTTGTGCATATAAAAATGAATTATATGATAAATCATTTCGCAATTTTTTATTTTCAATTAATTGAAAAATTGAATTACAGAATTCTTCTACAATTCTATTGTCTTCCAATTCATTAATTAATATGCCATTTTCATTATTTGTAATATGCTCACTAATACCACCAACATTTGTACTTATTGAAATAACTCCTTGTGCCATTGACTCCATAATTACCATCGGAAAACCTTCGTATTCTGAAGTAATCAACAAAAAAGAAAGTGGTTCGTAAAATGCCGCTAATTCCTTTACGTTAGTTATTTCTCCTAAAAAAAAAACTCCAGCTTCATTAATACAATCTATATTGCTTTTCATTCCAATACCAACCATATAAAATTCAATAGAACTATTTTTCAAACGGACTTGTTTTGCAATTTCTAAAAAGATTTCAGGTCTTTTTTCATCTGACCAACGTCCCACAAATCCAATTTTAATTGCCGAAGAATCTTTAGAGGAAAATTCATTATTTTCTATTGCAATGCCATTTTCAATTATTTGGACCACTTCATTATGTTTTGTGGCTACATTATTATGAGCATAAATTTCCAGTAAATCCTTTTTAGTGTTTTGATTAATTACAATTCTTTTGTCGATATACTTTACGCTATCAACGACTTCCAATTCTCGTCCATCAGGCTTACCAAAAGCATGAAACAAATCTATTCGCGTAATTTGATTTGAAATAAAAGGAAGTATTTTATAAAAATAAGTAGCATTACTTCCAAGTACAGTCTTGCAATTGTTTGAGGTATTAATTGTTTTGTAAATACTTTTTTTTAACAAACTGTTTACAAACAAATTTTTCTTATTAAGGATAGGATTGATTTCGATACAATTAGCATTGGCATTAAACTGGTCTTGAAAATTTTTAGTTGCTGAATTTAAAGTAAAAATGACACAAACTTTTTTAGGGGATAAAGCTTTTACAATATTCAAATGTACTTTTTCGGCACCGCCTGTATGATAATACGGAAAAAAACATACTATCTCTGATTGCTTAATTTTTTCTAAATCAAAGATTAGCAACAAAAATAAAGTCCAAAGACCATAAAAAAAATAGATCACATTTTTTAGTGATTTTTTTATTTTTTTATACATCCTGTTTTTTAATTGCTTTACAACAAACCATTCTATCCTCATTTAAGAGAATAACTTCCTCAACTTTCAAATTAGAATACTTTTCAATCTGGTTTTTTAATGTATGTGGGCTATACCAACAATTATGATCAGGGTGATTTATTTCAATAAATTCATTTTTACCATAAAAATTTCTTTCTATATGATTTTTAGAAAAACAATTGGGAGCAGTAATGTAAAACACTTCTGCATTTACGGTAGACAATCCCTCCAGAAAAGTTCTTACGTTATCTACATGCTCTATTGTTTCTGGAACTAAACAAATTTCATATTGATTATCTTTCAATTGATTAAAATTTGAAAAATAAGGCTGATTTACATACTTTTTTAAATCTTCAATACCTTCTAAATCAACATCAAATCCATGAATAGATTTAGCTTTTTTCGCTAATTTAATATGCAAATTATAGCTAGGATTAAATATTGGCCAATCATTACAACCCAAATGCAAAACATTTTTGTCTTTGCATATTTGTTCAAAAAAAATAACTCTATCCCGAACTATGTTCGTTTTAATTTTTTGAACCCAAAACTTATCATACAAAGTATATTTTTTCGGTTTTTTTAAAATTAATATTGTTTCTAATATTTTTTTTATGCCTTTTTTCATTCTTTTTATTTTAAAATGAGGTAGATATGCAAACAAAAACCTTAGAAAATAGAAGTTAATATTTTTATTTATTTTAGAAAGCTGATTACAATTCATTAGGTTTGTCACATATAAATTTTATTAGATACAAATACCGTAAAAATGCATACCATAAATCTATTACAAATGATTTTATCAAATTGAAAATAGAAAATAGAAATCCATTAATGGCATTCCCTAAACTAACATCTTGATGCCACAACTGATAATTTCCAATCGTATCATTCTTGAATCTAAAAAACAATTGTTTTCTGGTTCGCTTAATATCATAACAAAATATAGATTCAACAAAATCTATTTCATAACCCGATTTCAAAACTCTTGTTGTCCATTCTTTATCTTCAAAAGTGGCTACATCTTCCCTGAATGGATGTTTTTCCCAAACTTTTTTATTAAAGACAGATCCTGAAAAAATCAATCCTGATTTGTTGGGATCTATTGTTGCTGAAATTTTATTGATAAAATTTTTATAATCATTAGAACTATGAAGACACCTCAAGCCTGCCAAATTTGGATTGGCTTCGAATTTTGCTTGTATTAACTTAAAAAAGTCATGACTTATAGGATACGAATGGGCGCTAAAAATAACAACTATAGAATTTTTGGCTTCCTTGGCACATAGATTAGCACTACCCCCAAAACTAAAGTTATAGATAGTGACAAATCTAGCACCGAATTTTTCGGTGATCTCTTTGCTATTATCAATTGAACAATTATCAATAACAATTATTTCATCAATAGCATAACTATATCTTTCGGTTAAGTTTTTCAACAAAAAAGAAAGTGCTGTCGCTTGGTTTTTATTTCTAATAACAACTGAAATCATTGCATATTTATTTTTTTGACAATACCTTTTAAACTATCCGATACGGCTTACAAATTACTTTAGCTATTTTGTATTCTAGGGAGTTTTTAATTTTTTGTTCGCTTGAACGATGTGTTTTTAACCCGTAAAAAAGCACAGTTATACAATTATCGAAATCTTTTATATAAATCTCTCTGTGTTTTTTATAAATATATTCCTTATTCGATTCAGCATGATTATTTAAAGTATCTACTAACATTGATTTTTTTGATTTTCTGTAATAAAACAAAAATTCTTCTATCACTTTATATTTCCAACCTCTTTTGGTTATTGCAATCCAAAATTCCCAATCTTCAAATCCTTTTTTCATGGTTTCATCATAACCTCCAACTTGTTCCCAGCATATTTTTCTGAATAATGACGTAGCAATTAATTGATTTACATAAAGCAAATAATGATAGGTAGTTCCTTCTGGTTTTAGCTCAAAAATGATGTTATTCAAACTTTTTTTGAAAAATTCACTATAACAAGAGACAATCGCTAATGAATCATCTTGATATAATTTTGGAACAAGTTTAGATAAATAATCTTTATGGATATAGTCATCAGCATCTAAAGGCAAAATATATTCTCCGGCAGATTGCGTAATTCCTGCGTTTCTGGCACTAGACAATCCGCCATTTTCTTTATATAAATAGCTAAATCGGTTATCTTTTTCGCACCATTGTTGAGCAATACTTTCTGTATTATCTAGACTTCCATCATTGACAATGATACATTCCCAATCAACATAAGTTTGGTCTAAAACGGATTGTAATGATTCATTCAAAAAATGAGATTGATTATAACAGGGAACAATTATAGACACCAGTATATTCATTTTGTAAAGATTAGTATTCTTTTCAAAAATCGTAAAGGAGCTAAAAAGAGACTTCCTATTTGATATTCCTTTGAGTTTTTTTTTTTGGCTACATGCATTCTTAAAACTGAATTTTGCCTTAATAATTCTAATGTATAGAACTCGAAATGGTTTTCAAAAATTAATTTATGTTTCAAAAAAATATACTTTCTTAACTCAAAATCAAAAAAATTTGATGCTTTTTGGTTTCTGGAAAATGCCTTTTGCCTATAAATAAACAAAGGTTCTTGAAGAATATGCATAAACCAATTATGACTTAAAATAGCTATCCAAAACTCCCAATCTTCATAACCATGAGCCATTTTAATATCAAATCCTGATGCAGTAAGCCAACATTCTTTCCTAAACATTGATCCTGAAATACCATTGTTTTTCAAAACAAAATCTTTTACACCTCCACCTAATGGTTTTTTTATTTCTTCTTCAAAAATATTATTTTTCAAAATTTTAACCCAACTACCTACTACCCCAACATTTTCATTTTCATTTAACACTTTTACTGATTTTTCAATAAATGAAGGTTCAAAATAATCATCGGCATCCAATGTTAGTATATAATTGGTTGTTGCCAAATTAATACCCCTATTTCTGGCATTACTCACTCCTTTATTTTCCTGATGAATTATTTGTACATTAGGATTATAAATAGTTTTTAATATTTTTTGTGTCTCGACATTAGACCCATCATCTACAATAATAATTTTAACTGCTTGGAGGGTCTGATTAAATATAGAATTTAATGCTTCTAAAACATATTTACCATCATTAAAACAGGGTATTATTACAGTAACATCACTATTAACATTCATTTTAGTTTATATTTTCAAATAGGGATCAAAGAATATTTTTCAATCTAATGTTCCTTTTATATAAAAAAGGAAAAAGCATTTGTCTATACCTAACAATTGGAAAATATTTGATACTTAAAATCGTGAATAATAATTGTGGTTGTGAGAAAAAAAAATGTTTCCAATAGATTAAATCTGCTATTAATTTATTTTTTTGTTTGTATATTAAAATCCAAATCCATTTCAACAAATCATCCTTTACAGAATAAGCGACTTGATTATTGCTACACCAAATAACAAGTGTTTCAAACATTTTGATCGTATACTTTGCATATAATTCCTTATCATCAAAAACATTGTTATCATGAACACCTCTTTTGGCTACTGGTCTATCAATAACTCCTGTAAATAACTGACATTTAATTGCCATTTTCCAAAACACTTCAGTATCTTCAGCTACAACCAATTCTTTATTAAAAGTACCAATGGTCTCAAAAACTGATTTCTTAACCGTTAATCCATTAATATGAAAATGGCCATACTTACCCGACAATAAAGCTTCAAAAAGGAAATCTGGTCTTATTTTTTGGCTTACGGTATACAATTTATTTTTTTGTATTTCCAGAGTCGTTGCAGCTCTATAAAAATAAAACCCTACCGCATTATAGACACCATCACATTTTTTATGTTTTTGAAAAACATTTCTATCGTTTTCAAATCTATTTTTCAAATAAAAATCATCTGCATCAAGAAAAGCAATATAATTTTGTGCAGCATTTTCTATGCCTAAGTTCCTGCTGGCAGAACGTCCTTTATTCAAATTATCTTTATGATGAAATACCTTAAGTTTAGAATTTTTGGATTGTAGTTCTTCCAGAATAGCTTGGGTTGCATCAGTACTTCCATCATTCACAACTACTATTTCAGCAACTTCTGGTTGCTGTAATGCCGAAAGAATTGCTTTTTTTATAAAACGTTCTCCATTATATACTGGAATTATGACAGATATTGAAAATTGCATTATTATCGTTTTAAAATTTACTTTTTATAATCATTATACTAATAAATTCTTCCCCATTGAAAGTATAAATAACCAGTTCTATTATTTCTATTTTTTGTAGGCGTATATCATTCCCGTAATAGAATCAAAACTTCTAGAAAAGAAGTCAAACCCTGAATTGATTAACATCTCCTCAATTATTTGCGAACCCTTATCATGCCATTCTAATAAAAACACGTCTATTTGATAAATCATTCCAGACTGATAAAGATTCTCTAAAATCTCATATTCCGCACCTTCACAATCCATTTTGACTATTACTTTTCTATCGTTTGTGGTTTTTACTATTTTACTTATTTCTAATGTAGCCTCCTTAATTTGAACTTCTCTTTCTGCTACATTATCATTATTAAAATAACTAGGACTTGATAAGCCTCTAAATCCAGTATTTCCTTTACAATATTTATCAAATAAAAATAACTCCTTTCGACTGTTTTTACCTAAACCTATATTTTTAATCCATTCCACTTTATGAATTTTAGCATTCAAACTA
>CANCPZ010000147.1 GCA_947380175.1 Bacteroidota bacterium
TTTTGAACATCAATAGAATAATCATCTTTAGTTAGCATATTAAAAATAGTATTAGTGTTTGCTAAAAATAGATAATTATTTAATTTAAAACAACCATCTAAATAAAAAAATTAGACGAATACGAAAAGAAGTAAGATGAATATTTAATAGTTGATTAATAATTTCCGTTTCGTTTACGAATGAACCATTCGGCACTTAACAAGAATAATAGAAGAAAAAACAACGCTTTGACATTAATTAAATCGTTTAATTTTTTTTGAAAATACGAAACTGATTTTATGTCATCTCTGTTATTTAAATTTTCGGCAAGCTGTTCTAATTCTGTTGGATAAACCATTTCACCATCATGCTTTTTTGCAAGGCTATAAAGCATTTGATGGTCGGCAATTGTATTTACTAATTCTACCTGTAAGGCATTAACACTAAACTCGCCACGTTGCAAATACAATTTGTCTCCTACTTTTGTTTTTGCTTCGTATGTATATTCGCCAACTGGCATAATGCCTGCATTTAATATATACGCATTAGTTGATTTGTTGAACGAAAATGGAAATTTTTTATTCTCATAATTAGTAATGTTTATCGTTACTTCAGGTTCATTAATTAATTCATAACTTTCGTTGTAAACTTCTGCATTCAATTCGATTGGTTGGTTTTCTAGAAAAACAGGTTTACCAGTAATCTTAAAAAAACTCTTATCTACTTTTACGGAAAGGTATTGAACCGTTTTCGAAATTAATTCGTCGAACATATTGTGATTTCCATGTTCGGCAAAATCCTGAAAACGCCATCGCCAAATACCTTCGCCAAAAAATATTCCCGATTTATAATCTCCTTCAGTATTAAAAACCATTAAGGGGTTTTTTGTTTCAACTACCCCTATTTTCTGGTATAACAACACATTGGAACTATTATCGATTAGATTGTTTGTAAATGGACTAACTACCGCAGGGAAATTTTTTAGCGCATTTCGTAAATCATCCGTAATTGTAAACAATGGAAAATGTTGATTTAAAACAGCTTCGCTTTCGTTTGTTTTTTGAGTGCTTCCAGCAATTGATAAATTATTTTTCACAAGGGTATTTGCACCAGTAAATAGCAAAACAGGTATTGACAAAGCTTTTAAATCGGCAATAATTTTTGTAATCGGATTGCTTGTATTTGGCAATTGGTATAAAATTACCAAATTGTATTTTTTTACTGATTTGTTAAAATCAGTAATCGTTAAACGCTCCACTTCATAATTTTTATTAAACTCAATAGTTTGTTTTAGTGCAGCAATATCCGGATGCGCAATATCTGATAAAATCAATACTTTTTGGCGTGCATCAAGCACATCAATAAAAAAATCGCTCACATTGTTGCTCACACTTATTTCTTCCGGAAGACTTGTTAATTGAGCTTTATAATGCTGCATACCAACTTGAGTGGCCTCTAACAAAAAAGGAATTGTAACCAAAAAATTATCCGAATTAAAATTTACTACTTGTGTAAAAAGTATTGTTTCTCCTTTATTTATAGTAAGTGTAGCACTTTTACCTTTATACTGTTTTGCATTCACAACTACTTGAACAGGAAATTTATTACCTAAATATGCAAGTCGATTGTGTTCAACTTTTGCAATCACAACATCTTTTTTTATTGCTGTATCACCCAACGCAATAGTATAAACAGGTGTTTTTATTTTACTAGAAGTAAAAACAGGATTAGAACCTTTGTTATAAATACCATCGCTTGCAAGAACTATTGCACCTACATTTCGGTTACTGTATCGAGTGTCTATCTCATCAAAAAGTGAAGATAGATCGGTTTGCTTTTCATTAAAATTTAAAGAATCTACAAACTTTAATTCGTTTATTTTATCGCCAAAAGAATAACTTTTTACCTCGTACTTATCATTTAATTTATCTATTAATTTTTGTAAATTTTGTTTGTATTCACGTTTGTAAAAATCAGCATTTTTTCCAACAATAAGCGACTCGGAATTATCCTGAGCAATAATAATTACAGGCTTTTCAACAATACTATTATTTATTTTCAATAAAGGAGAAAGTAAAAAAAACGAAATAATTGTAATTACCAAAAAACGAAATATAGAAAGTAACCGAAGTTTCCAAACAGTAAATTCGGTTAACTTTTTATTACGAAAATACAATACGCCCGAATAAGCAATACCAGCAGCAAAGCAAAAAATGACCAACCAAAAAGGGTATTCAGTAATTAAACTCATTCATTATTTTTTTACAGTAGCGTTAAAAAGAAAAAGAACCGCAGAATTGGTACTACGATTCTTAATTACGTATTTTTCGAAAAAAAACATACACCAATTTTTACTTTCGGAAAACTTGCAACAATTATTAGGTGAGCATTCCGCCACACACATTTAATACTTGACCAGTAATGTAATCGCTCAAATCGGAAGCTAAAAACACAGTTGCATTTGCAACATCAGCTGCCGTTCCACCTCTTTTTAATGGCACAGAATTTCTCCAATCAGCAACCACTTTTTCATCAAGCGCAGCAGTCATTTCTGTTTCAATAAACCCTGGAGCAATGGCATTACTTCGAATATTTCGAGAACCCAATTCCAAAGCAACCGATTTTGTAAATCCAATAATACCCGCCTTTGAAGCAGCATAATTCGATTGTCCTGCATTACCTTTTATACCAACTACGGAGCTCATATTAATAATAGAACCTTTTCGCTGTTTTAACATTGGCTTTGTAACCGCTTTTGTTAAATTAAATACCGATTTTAAATTTGCATTTATCACTTCATCCCACTGCTGTTCGCTCATTCGCATAAGCAAAGTATCTCGTGTTATACCTGCATTATTAACCAATACATCAACCTGTCCAAAATCTAAAACTACCGAATTTACAAGCTCTTCGGCAGCCTTAAAATCACCAGCATCAGAACGATAGCCTTTTGCTTTTACGCCATAAGCTTCTAATTCTTTTACCAGGGCCTCTCCTTTTTCAACGGATGACAAATAGGTAAACGCCACATTAGCGCCTTGTTCAGCAAATTTTAATGCTATACCATAACCTATTCCACGAGAAGCACCCGTAATTAAAGCAGTTTTACCTTCTAATAATTTCATATAATGATATTTAAATGTGTAGAATACAATTTATTTTCAAAGATAAAAGAAAAAGTAGTTGTTGTACGTGTATAACCCTGAAAAAATTGACTCGAATTAAATTCAATTTTTTTTCAGACTCACAATACTCTTATTTCGTTAATCTATTCCTGTTTAAAATAATTTAACGACGAAACATTTACAACATGAACATCTTTGTAATATAGCTCTATAATATCTTTATACGGATACTTTAAATTAGACATACGGATAGCACCTTGCTGGCAAAGACCAACTCCATGCCCATACCCTCGTCCATTAAATTGAATTGAATCACCAACTTGAACAATAGAAAAATAAGCTGATTTTAACTTAAAATCTGCTCGAATATTTTTTAAAGGAATTTTCAGATTTTTATCTATAAAATAAATGGGTCTGCCATTAGCTTGTTCAAAGGGGGTAGCACCGATTAATTTTAATGTATCATTAAATATCGATTTATGTTTAAGTTGTAAATAATTATTCCACTCATTAAGAGATATGGTACGCTGCCATTTTGCATTCAGTTCATTTAAACAAAAAGTATCCTTTACTGATTTTAAATAACTGGTAGAAACAGCCCATACATCTTGCGAATTACAAGTTTGTCCTCCACAGTTTGAATGAAAGGCCGCTGTAATTAAATTTAAATCGTTATCAACTACCACTAACCCTTTTGTGTCAGCAACCGCTAGTGTTGCATTTTTTTCAGTTGCTCTATTTAAATATGCCTGACAGTGAACATCATCACATATTTCGTACCCTTCTTGAATATGACGATTTAAATGCGCTAACAAATACGTCCGACACAAAATGGCTTGTAACTTATAATATTCTATGTTTACATTTTTTCCTGATTCACACTCAACAACAGCTGCTATGTATTTTTCCGTATCAACATCATTAATTAATAACAATTGTTTTTTATCGGATAATACAGAAACTTCTAAGTTATCATCATACGTATGAACTTTGGTTTGAGGTAAAACACATTTTAATTTAAAAGCTGCAGACGCTTCATTTCCAACAATTTTAATAGTTGAATATTTGCCGATAATTTTTTCAACGGTTTTTAAAGTAATGGAATCACCATCCAAACTCAATTGGTATACTCCAGTAGAATCGCAATTTATTATTTTATTATCCCCATATAGCGAAAAAGTTCCGTCTAACGGAGAAAAAATAAATGTGTTTACAATTTGAGTTGTTAAAATTCGAATGTTTACTTGTGAAGCATTTACTTGAAATAAAAAAACAAATAAAAAAATAAGTAGTAAATATGTTTTACGTATACGCATTAAATTAATTTGTATCTGTTGAATTAGTTAAATACGCTACTATTAAACTTGCTGTTTTTTTTGATGCTCCCGAATTGCCTAGTTTTGCTCTAAGCTCACTATATTCATTCAACATAATCTCACGTGATTTTAACGCTAATAATTTATCCAATTCAATTTTTAAATTAATTTCGTTCAGTTCTTTTTGTATCAACTCTTTTACAATTTCCTTATCCATTATCAAATTAACCAATGAAATAAATTTTACTTTTACCAATTGCTTTGCAATAGCATATGAAATAGCACCTCCTTTATAGCATACCACTTCAGGTACATTAAACAATGCGGTTTCTAATGTTGCTGTTCCCGAAGTAACCAAAGCTGCTTCGGACTTTTGTAAAAGCTGATATGTTTGATTGAAAACAATTTGAATATCCGAATTTGAATAAAGTGATTTATAAAAATCTTCGGTTTGTGATGGAGCTCCTGCAATTACAAATTGGTAATTAGGATAATGTTTATACATCGTTAACATCAATGGTAACATGGTTTTAATTTCCTGCTTACGACTGCCTGGTAATAGCGCAATGATGGGCTTTTTAGAATTGATCTGAAATGTATTTTCCTGGGTAGAAAAATTAACAGCAGCATCTAATAATGGGTGACCAACAAAATCAACATCGTAATTAAACTGTTGATAAAACTCTTTTTCAAAAGGCAAGATGACAAACATCTTATCTACAATTTTTTTTATTTTATGTACGCGCGATTGTTTCCAAGCCCATACCTGGGGAGAAATGTAATAAAATACTTTTATTGCATTTTGTTTGGCAAATTCGGCAATGCGTAAATTAAAACCTGGATAATCAACTAAAATCAACACATCTGGCTTGTGATCTAAAATATCTTTTTTACAGAAATCAATATTTTTAAAAATGGTACGCAAGTTCATTAACACTTCGGTAAAACCCATAAAGGCTAAATCGCGGTAATGCTTTACTAATTCAGCACCTTGAGCTTTCATTAAATCACCACCCCAGCAACGAAAATGAGCTGCTGTGTCCAAATCTTTTAACTCTTTAATTAAGTTAGATGCATGTAAATCGCCTGATGCTTCACCAGCTATTATATAATAATTCATTTATTTATTATCAGTAAAACTTCAAAAACAAAACAATTATTGCCCAAATAAAAGTTGCACCCAAAACGCCACGAGCTCCTTTGTATTTATCTTTCCAAATAAACGGATAAAATACCCCCAAATTAACTAACGTACAAAGGCTAAGTAATGGCGTATAAGTATCACCCATCTTTAAGTAGTTAATAAAATGGCCGATGGACATATTGTGGTAATTTATTTGATAATACATTATGAGGGTTACAAAAGGTGCTAATAATCCCAATAACAAACCAATCCAAACTTTGTCAAAATCAAACTCTTTCATATCTATTTTAAAATTTCCATTTTTCCAATTCAACAATTGCAGAATAAGATGTCATATCAAACTGTGTTGGCACAATAGAAACATAATTATTGTCTAAAGCCCAAACATCGGTATCTGTATTTCCTTCTTCAAAATTTTCAAACTTACCTGTAAGCCAAAAATAGGGTTTTCCGCTTGGATCTTTTCGTTCGTCCAACTCTTCAACCCAATTTGCTCGTGCTTGACGACAAACTTTAATTCCTTTTATTTCGGATAATTTCAAATTAGGAATATTTACATTTAAACAAACATCTTTTGGTAATCCATTTTTTAAAACATTTTCGGCAATAATTTTTACAATGTTTTTTGATGCCGAAAAATCAGCATCTATCGAATTGTTACAAAGTGAAAAACCAATTGATGGAATACTTTCTATTGCCCCTTCAACTGCAGCAGACATAGTACCCGAATAAATTACATTAATGGACATGTTTGAACCATGATTAATACCTGAAACGCACAAATCGGGTTTACGATGCATAATTTTATTTACCGCTAACTTCACACAATCCACAGGTGTTCCGGTGCAGCTATACTCCTCACTAACATCATAAAAATTAACTTTATTTATTCGCAAAGTGGAGTTTATAGTAATTGCGTGCCCCATACCCGATTGGGGTTTATCTGGAGCTACAATAACAACATCGCCTAATGTTTTCATTACTTCCACCAATGCTGCAATACCAGGTGCAGAAATGCCATCGTCGTTGGTTATGAGTATTAAAGGTTTTTTATTTTTCATTGATACAAAAATAAGTACTTATGGTAATTTCATTCTAAATTAAACACTTTTACATTCACATTAAATTGTTGATAAAAACAATTTTAAAATTCTTAACAACCAAATGGCAGAGAACAACGATTTATAATTTA
>CANCPZ010000148.1 GCA_947380175.1 Bacteroidota bacterium
AAAATTAATTAATTAAAAATCGCTAATTAACGAAGGTTTCCAATAATATCTACCTATTTTTAACATATTTAAAATCTTTGCCAATATAACGAGCCGCTTCACCCAATTGCTCTTCGATACGAAGCAACTGATTGTATTTTGCAATACGATCTGATCGTGATGCAGAACCCGTTTTTATTTGTCCGCAGTTTAATGCAACAGCTAAATCAGCAATAGTAGTGTCTTCTGTTTCGCCCGAACGGTGGCTCATAACAGATGTATACGAATTATTTTGAGCTAACTGCACTGCATCAATTGTTTCCGACAAAGAACCAATTTGATTTACTTTAACTAAAATAGAGTTGGCAATACCTTTGTTAATACCTTGTTGCAATCGATTTACATTGGTTACAAACAAATCATCGCCAACCAATTGGATTTTATTTCCAATTTTATCGCTTAATAATTTCCAACCTTGCCAATCATCTTCAGCCAAACCATCTTCTATAGAAATTATCGGATATTTTTTTGTCCATTCTGCCCAATAATCAACAAACTGAGAAGGGCTTAATTTTTCGCCACTTGATTTCTTAAAGTGATACACATTTTCCTTTTCAATATAAAACTCAGAAGATGCAGCATCCATAGCAATAAAAATATCTTCACCAGGTTTGTAACCAGCCTTTTCAATGGCTGTTAATACCGATTCAATAGCTTCTTCATTCGATTTTAAATTAGGAGCAAAACCTCCCTCATCGCCTACATTGGTAGAATAACCTTTATCTTTCAATACTTTTTTTAAGTGATGAAAAACTTCTGTACCCATTCTAATTGCATCCGTAAAACAAGATGCACCAACAGGCATAATCATAAACTCCTGAAAATCGATACTATTATCGGCATGAGAACCACCATTGATAATGTTCATCATTGGTATAGGTAATAAATTTGCATTTACACCTCCAACATACCGGTACAAAGGCTGACCTAAAGATTCTGCTGCCGCTCTGGCGCAAGCCAATGAAACACCTAAAATAGCGTTGGCACCTAAATTACCTTTATTATCAGTACCGTCAAGAGCTATCATTTTTTTATCGATAGTATTCTGATCGAAAATATAGCTACCGTGTAACTCTTCGCGGATAACTGTATTTACATTATTAATCGCTTTCAAAACGCCTTTACCAAGATAAAATCCTTTATCATCATCACGTAACTCAACAGCTTCATGAATTCCTGTAGACGCCCCAGACGGAACTGCCGCTCTGCCCATTATTCCTGAATCGGTAATTACATCAACTTCAATAGTAGGATTACCTCTAGAATCCAATATTTGACGAGCTTGTACGCTTGCAATAAAACTCATAGTATATTTTTTTAGGTTTATTTATACTGATTTAAAAGTGGAATCAAAATTAGAAATAATACCTTAAAAGAAATTGATTTTTATTAACAATTTCTTTGAATTTAGTTGATATTTAATATTCGGCTTAAACCTTATTAAAATTAATAATTCGTTACATTCGCTCAAAATGGTTAAATGATTTACATTGTTGATTTTGGAAGTACGAAAACAAAAAAAATTGCTCGATGTTTAAATGAGATAGGAGTTAATTCAACAACAATAATTTGGTACGATTCCGAAACAATTGATTGGGATAATGCAAAGGGAATTATTTTAAGTGGTTCGCCACTATTAATAACTAAAACCAATATAGATGACCATTTACACAGGTATTCCTTTTTAACACACAAACATATTCCTATATTAGGAATATGTTTTGGGCACCAATTATTAGGCATACTATTTGGTGCAACTATTTTTAAAGGACCAGAAATAAGGCAAAAAGCTGAAATAACAATCAAACAAAAGAATATTTTGTTTGAAGGGTTTGAAGAAAAAACAATAATGCAAGAAGATCACACAGAAGGAATTACGCTTCCAAAAAACTTCATACATTTAGCCTATTCTGATACATACGAAAACGAAGCGATGAAACACAATACGTTAAATTTATTTGGAGTTCAATTTCACCCAGAAGATTCGGGACAAAACGGATTAAGAATATTAACTAATTTTTCTAAACTAACGTACTTAAAATAAATCTCAATGTTTTTAAACCATAAATCTTTTTTTTTATTTGTAATCGTTTTTAGTATAAATATAACGGGGGCATTAAAATCACAAAGCATTACATCAGAAAAACCGACAGAAAAATCGGGTTGCCTCAATTTAAATATTAAGCTTGCAGGTTGTAACAATTGCGACAAAGACACCATAACACTTTCTCAGTTTAATGAAGCAATAGGAATTACTGCCTTACCCGATTCCTGTAATGAAGAACAAACAATTAAAATTATTTCTTTTGACTTGGAAATTGTAGGTATACGAAAAATACATTTTCATGGATCTATATTCAAAATGTTTGAAATGAATATATTAAACAGAGAAGGTGAAATAATCTTTTCGAACTGCCTCGTTGCAGTTAATTTCATAAACACTTCACAGCTTACAAAACAACGATCAGTTGAGTTGTATAACGGATTAGGAGAAAAAAAAATAGTAGCTAATCCCAAAAAAATTTACATCATTAAAGATTAAAAAAAATAAAGAAAGCTGAATACTAAAAAAAATAGCGTGATTTATTTTTTTGATTTTAAATTAGTACGGATTTTACACCATTTATTTAAAATCCTTAACAATTGTAATATGAAAAGAACTATTGTATTGTTTGCCTTATTTCCAACATTTTTATTGGCTCAAGAATTAAAACTAATAACAAGTTCCCAGCAAACAATTAATGCAGGCGCTTTCCCTTCATCCACAACAAATTATTTAATTCAAATACAGAAAGAAAAGCGCTTTAACTGGCATATCGATTCTCTTTATTCAATTTCATCCAACAAAAAAATTCAATATAACATCACGAAAGTGGATAGTCCAAATGCTGTTTCACCAATATATAAGCAAGTTAAATTATTTTCTAAAAAAGATATAGGAATATTCCAGATTAATTTTGGAACACGAAAAGCACTTGGTGGTGGCAAACCAAACGCTCCTGTTGCAAACAATCTACCACCAGAAGATTACTCAAAAGGTGTTGTATTATTTTACACAGCAAATAAAAAGAAAAAGGAATTAAAAATAAGTGTATTCGAAAAACTTGAATCAATAAATGCGCCTTAGTTTTTACAGATAAAGATAAATGCAGGAGGTAAATTACGTGGAGTAAAATCTAAATCTACATTGTTAAATATACTTTTTAATCGCCTGTAAACATTTAATGAATACTGATATTGAATAAATACACCATTGGGCTTTAATACTTTTTTAGAAATCGTTAAAATGTTTTTCACAATACCATTTGGAATCATAGCAAAGGGTAAGGATGAAACAATACAATCGACTTGTTCTATATTATGCTGAGCTAAATAATCTTCTAGGTTTTCGGCAGTATCACTAACTATTATCAAACGGGGATCTTTAATTTCACCCTGTAATTTCTCACAAAATTCTTTATTGATTTCAAAAACAAATAATTTTGAATCAACAGGCATTCGATTTAATAATTCGTGGGTAATAATTCCAGTTCCTGGACCAAATTCAACAATACATTTTAGTAAAGTAAAATCGATAGGAGCAATCATTTTTTTTACAAGGTATTTGGAGCTAGGCATAATTGCACCAACACTTTTAGCTTGCCTTAAAAACTCCGTAAAAAAATCCCCTTTAGCCACTTTAACTATTTGTTGCTATACAAATAACGCAATAATAAACTGCAATTGAAAATTAGATTTTTTTTCAGAGATTTTTGTTATTAAAACAATTCTGTTTGTTTACCAAATTGAATATCCCCTTCGTGTTTCAATAGCCACTCTTTTCGCCACAAACCTCCACTATAACCAACCAGCTTTCCCGTGCTACCAACAATTCGATGACAAGGAATAATAATTGAGATTTGATTTCCTCCATTTGCATTACCCACTGCACGTATTGCCTTTACATCGCCAATCTTTCTTGATAATTCCAAATAGGTATTTGTTTTACCAAAAGGGACATCTAATAATTGTTTCCAAACTTTTTTTTGAAATTCAGATCCTTGCGGATTTAGTTTTAATCCAAATTCTTTTCTAATCCCCAAAAAATATTCGTCCAATTGATAAACACATTCTTTTAAGGATGGATGTATTTTTTCGGTTTGATTATCATTTTTTTCAACAAAATAAACTGTTGCTACACCATCATCATTTCCTGTAATTTCAACAATACCAATAGGTGATGAATAATATGCTGTATAAATTTCCATTATTTTACAAAAATAGTTTTTTTCTCGCAGTAGAAAATGTTGATTGGTATTTTTTTAATCGGGCAATTGTAATAAAAAAACAAAACCTATGATTTGCACCATAGGTTTTAACTTAAAATTTAACAAACTAAAATTATAAAAAACACACAACTAAAAACAATACTTATTTTCAGCGATCAATTTTGCAGATATATTTCTACGTGATGCTGTTGTGTTGATAGGTTCTGTTTTAGTAAAACGTTTTAAGCCCATCAACATCGCTTTTTGTTCATCGCCTGTAGCGTAAGTATTTATAGCTTCTTTACCTGCTTTATGAATTTTATCAGAAGCGTCGTTCAAATACACACGCATAATATCTAATTGTTCTTTACTCGCTTCTTCACCTTTCAATGAAACTAATTTCTCAACACGTAATTGCAATGACTCACAAACATATGTTTCAATAATCATATCAGCTATATTCATTAAAACCTCCTGTTCTTTACCTAATTGTTGCATCAGTTTTTGTACTGCTGAACCAGCAACCATTAGCACTGCTTTTTTAAAATTAGCAACATACTTTTTCTCTTCCGAAAACAATGTTTTTTCTACTGAAGCAAAATCAGGAATACTCATTAATTCTGCTGCAATTTTCTGTGCAGGGCCCATTAAGTCTAGCTCGCCTTTCATAGCACGCTTTAACATCATATCTACTGTTAGCATTCTATTTATTTCATTTGTCCCTTCAAAAATACGATTGATACGAGCATCGCGATATGCTCTATCCATAGGCGCTTCAGCACTATATCCCATTCCACCATAAACTTGAACACCTTCATCAACAACAAAATCCAACACTTCCGATGCATGTACTTTTATGATTGCTGCTTCAACAGCAAATTGTTCTACACCCTTTAATTTTGCTTTTGCCTCATCCATTCCGCCTGCAATAAGTGCATGTGTGGCGTCTTCTATATTTTGACTCGCTCTGTATGTGGCAGCTTCACTGGCATAAATCAGTATTGCTTGCTCAGCTAACTTATGACGGATAGCACCATATTTAGAAATCGATCTTCCAAATTGTTGACGTTCGTTAGCATATTGAATAGACTTACTGTTTACTTCTTTACTTGCTCCAATTGCTGCTCCACCTAGTTTTATGCGACCAATGTTTAAAATGTTTACAGCTATTTTAAATCCATTTTGTCTTTCAGATAATAAATTTTCTACTGGAACTTTACAGTCATTAAAAAACACCTGACGAGTAGAACTTCCTTTTATACCCATCTTATGTTCTTCTGGATTTAGGGATATTCCACCAAATGATTTTTCAACAATGAATGCAGAAAGATTTGCATCGTCATCAATTTTTGCGAATACCGTAAAAATATCAGCAAACCCTCCATTGGTAATCCACATTTTTTGACCGTTCAAAATGTAATGTTTACCATCTTCAGTTAGTACAGCTTTTGTTTTTCCTGAATTAGCATCAGATCCAGCACTGGGCTCTGTTAAGCAATAGGATGCTTTCCACTCACCACTTGACAATTTAGGAATGTATTTTGCTTTTTGTTCAGCATTACCATAATACAAAATTGGTAATGTTCCAATTCCTGTATGCGCCGAAATAGCAACAGCAAATGAATGTCCTGCCCCCAATACCTCTGTTGCTAACATGGAGGTAACAAAATCTTTTCCAAACCCACCATATTCTTCTGGCACTGAAACTCCTAATAAACCAAGCTCTCCAGCCTTATTTAACAATTCAGGCATCAAACCTTCTTCTTGCGAATCAATACGATCAAGATTATTCCAAACATTTGCCGCTAAAAAATCGGTACATGTTTGTGCAATCATTTGTTGTTCTTCATTCCATTCTTCAGGAATAAAAACATCTTTTGCTTCTGTTTCTTTAATTAGGAATTCTCCTCCTTTTATTGCTGTCATTTTTTATAGGTATTTAGTATCAGGTAGCAAAAATCAAGATGTTTTTATCACGGACTTTTTTAATCCATTTAACATTTTTTGAATTTTACATACCTTTTCGGTTAATAATTGAGATTGTTCTTTAGTTATATAATTAAAATAATTTGATAATAATAGTTGTGTTTCGAGTTCATACGATGAGCCTAATGCAATATTTAGAAATTGATTAAACTCTTTATCGGATTGTCTCCCGGCACCTTCAGCAATATTACTCGGTACGGAAACAGAACAACGATTTATTTGAGACGTTAATCCAAATTTTTCTTCAGAAGGGAAGTTTCGAGTAATAACAAATACATCTTTTGCTAAACTCATCGCTTCTTGCCAAACCTTTAGTTCTTTGAAATTGTGCATGTTTATCTTTTATATCTGAATACTTGATACCTCTTACATCATTTCAAAAACACCCGCAGCACCTTGCCCTGTGCCAACACACATGCTTACTA
>CANCPZ010000149.1 GCA_947380175.1 Bacteroidota bacterium
AAAATAAAAAAAACAAGAATATAAAATGACAATAGTGTGTCCAATTTATAGATTAATCAATAGTAATGTTTTTCGTGAAATATTTTAGAAGTTATAAATTTCTGAACTTTTCCAAGAAAATCGGAAATTTCAGACCTCTCTTTTTAACAGGAGGGCTGTGAACTTTTAATACAGTGACTTTATGATGTAGAAGCTGCACTAGTTCCCGTTTTCAATAAATTTTTAAACTATGTTTAAAACTGCCTAAAACAAAAAAGCCTCTCAGTTTCCTGAAAGGCTTGTCTTTGCTAGTGTGGACTTCACAGACAAAATCTCGAACCAGTTACTAAAGGACATTGAAATACTTTCGGAATTAAAACGATATATTTCAAGCCATTAGTTGCCAAATCTTGACCTTTAACCATTGGTCTTTTTGTTTTGTATTTTATATGCCTGAACCAAGTCAAAGATGAGACTGACATCTTTTTTTTCTTTCACAACGCGACTATTTTATAAATCACATTTATTTTGTCTTTATTCCTTTGCTTATATGCAACAAATACATTCTTTTCATCAACTGGTTTAATAACTGCAAATTCTGCTAAAGCATCTTCTACGGAAACAAATTTTGTAGTGATAATTTTTCCTTCGGGGTCTCTTTCTTGCAATCCAATCCGGGCATTAAATTTATCACCTTTCTTTACAGTCTGATCCCAAACAATAACAATGTTTCCATTTGGAAGGCTTGTAATCTGTGGATGTTTTGCAGAAGGATTAGTTGATACACTATCCCTTTGGGAAAAAGTTTTTCCTAAATCTTTGGAATTGCAATAAAACACACCTTCACCGCCTCCCATAGTGTACCATGCAAAGTGCATACCTATTTTGTTTTGTGTTTCAGTTGGTCCGGTATGCGGACAGCCATTAATTACCCAATTGTCGGCACTAATTCTTACAGGCGAAGAGAAAGTCTGTCCTCCATCAGTTGAAACAATCTGAACCATATCACGAATAGAGTCATTTATTATATCACGGTAAGAGGCGTGGACGTTCCCTTTATCATCAATAAACAAATCAGTACGACAACATGGGCAGCATGTTTCACCAATGGCTTTCTCATTTTGAAAACCATTCTTTCCATTTGTTTCAGCGCAAAATAAAGTTGAGCCTTCTTTGGTTTTATCACCCCGGTTATCAAGCCAAAGAACCATTGCTTCTCCATTTGGAAGAAGTTCCATGTCAAAGTAACGTTGATCATAAGCCGATGTGTCCCTAACAAGCGCAATGGGATCAGCCCATGTTTTTCCTGCATCAAAAGATTGGGAATAATAAACTAAGCCTGAATATTTACTTTTAGGATTTGAATTGCTAACCCCCCACATGGCAATAACTTCACCATCGGGTTTGAAAATAATTTTAGGAAGGTTCTCTCCATGTGGGTGAATATCCTTGCTGGAAGAAATTTCAATTGGCTTTGCAAAAGTATTTCCCATATCCTCAGATATGGCATAACACATTATTGCCAAGCTATCGTTAAGTTCCTTTACCCAACTCATAACTGTATTCCCTTTATTATCTGTTGTAAGATAAGGACATGAAGTTTTAGAAGTTGTATCGGTAGCAACAGTCTTTTCAGAATACGAATATGTTTGTTCTTTGGGTCTGTCAGTGCATGAATACATTGATAAAATCAGCGCACATGCAATAAGTAGTTTTCTCATTTTATTATTTTTTTCCTGTGAAATTATACTGCAAACCAAAAACAAAAGTACGTGGAGGAGCAGGTGTATATGTTGAGCGACTGGTTGAAGCGTTACCTCTTGTAGCATTAAAAGCGTATAATTCATCAGTAGCGTTCATTACATTACAAAACACTTCAATGCCTTTCCATTGATAACCTATTCTAACGTTAAGCACACTTATTCCTTTAGCACCAAAGACACCTTTATCATCATATTTTACATTGTTAACCTGATCCTGATACCAAGAGCTCATATGCTGCCATTCTACTCCAACTCTTAATCCTTTTACATATTTGGGTTTGTAAACGATTTCGCTGTTCGCAATCCATGAGGGAGCGCTTGGCATCATTTTACCATTTACATCTTTAACAAGATCCGTTGATTTTGCACTTAATATAAATTCATCAAAACGATGCATTGCGTTTGTTCCGCTGAAACGAATCATCCACTCAGAAGTTGGACGAAAGGTTGCACCGTATTCAACACCTTGATGAGTGGTTTTTCCGGCACTCTGATAATCCGTAGAGTTATCGGGCTGGCGAATACTAAGCAATTCGTTTCTTCCAAGCAGCTGATAAAAAGTAATATCCAAATCCAGTATATTTTTGAATAAACTTACCCAACCACCTGCTTCATAATTGGTGAACTGTGCAGGTGTTAAATTATAATAGAATTCGGCAGGATTTGTATTTGGCTTCTTAACGAAGATGGAAGTAAGTCCCGGAGGCGAAAACCCTTTTGCATAATTCGCATATATTGCTGCATTGGATGTTATTTTATAAGTAACACCTACTTTAGGAGAAAACTGCTCAAAGGATTTGATACCGGAGCTTGCATCTAAATAATTGTTGTAATCAAATGACATTGCATCGTAACGTCCTCCCAAAGTTATAGATAACTTTTTTATTGGTTTTATTTCTGCCTGAGCATACGCTGCATAGTTTAAAAGTGTAGCAGAATAATCCGCTAACTTAATATCAGGTCGTTCCTTACTGATTGTGTATTTCTCAACTGATAATCCGTCCGGACGTAATTGAGCATCAAGGTCGATCTGGTAAGCGTTTTATGTGGTTGGAGAATTATCAAGACTAACACCTGCTATAATTTTTGTTCTGATTGGTTTAATATCAGCAGCATGTTGTAAAATAAAACCCTTACTTGTTAGACTGTTAACATTTACTTGTCCTGTTGCAGTTGGCTTTCCTGTTGTCCAACGAATAGAATATGCAGGGTTTTGTCCAATGGAATTATCCCTATAAAACAAATGTAATGTGGTATTATTGTTTTCATTCCATTTATGTTCAACTGAAAATCGAGTTCGGATTGATTTAACTTTTCTATAAGTAAAATCAGTTGAGCTTACGTAATTTCTTGAATAAAAAGCAACACTATCAACACTTCCTCCTGTATGAGAATAATAATCGTTAAATGAACCTGCTAAAATCAATTTTGTTTTTTTTGTTAGATCATAATCGAGACGTCCATTGATGGAATTTTTATCATAATCAGAATTAGTCATCCACCCATTGCGTTGTTGAGCATAAAAACCACCAACATAAAAACCTAATTTTTTTGTGATCAATCCTCCTGCTCCATACTGCACTCGTTTATAACCAAAGTTGTCAACTTGAACACCAACCTTTGCAGTTAATACAGCGGTAGGTTTTTGAGTGATAAAATTAATTGCTCCTCCTACTGCTTCAGGACCATATAGTGATGAAGCAGGACCTTTAACAACTTCAATATTTGAGATTGCAAAAATATTCATCTCAATTAAAGCGTTGTGATTAAAAACTCCCATCGGTCGCATTGGAATTCCATCTTCCATGTACAAATAATAATTGCTTGTACCCATTGGTTGTCTTATAGCCATTCCATGCTGTTCGTTATTCAAATTCAGCATTGCAACGCCCGATACTTTATTAATAAGTTCAGCTATAAGAGTTGGCTTCGTATCGTTTATAGTTGTAGCGGATATTTTACTTATTGCAAGAGGAACATCTGAGCGTGTTTGAGCATCCCGGCTTGCAGTTACAACAACTTCTTGCATATTAGTTGGTGTAGGTGCAAGAGCGATGTTGAGATTTTTCCCCTGCTCTACTTTGCACCCCTCCGCTTTATAACCGATGTATCGAACCTCGATACTATCAAATGGCTGTTCATTAGAAATTGTGAACTGACCATTGCCATTTGTAGTAATACCTATTTGAGTGTTGGGAATTACAATTGTTACCCCAGCGAGTGGTTCTTTTGTTACCTTGTCAAATACTTTACCCGAAATTGTAATTTGAGCAAAGGCAATATTGATGAACATCAGTAATGATGCCATCAAACAATATATTTTTTTCATTGTCTTTTGGTTTATCTAAATAATAAATAAGTAAATACTGAAAAGAGAAAATTTCTCAATTCAGATTAAATAAAAATATGAAGCTTAAACCTTTGGGGGATGAAAAATGGAGAATGTCGGTGGGGATGTTGTTAAACTTTTGAAAGGAGTAAAATCTCTTTCCAATAATAAGCTTGATTGAAATTGAAATGTGGAGTTGTTCTGACAAAACATTTGAAATTCTTTTACGTCTTTTAAACTGCTTGCAGGAGATTGTTCCTTTTTTTCTTCCTCTTGCAATTGTTTTTTTAAATGACAACTTCCCTTACAGCAATTATTTTTAACTTCTTTTTGAACGCATAGGTTTTTTGAAATATAGTCTTTGTTGATTTGAAAATTAACAAGAATGATCATCTTACTAAATGACTGGAGTATGATTCCTGTTCCAACTAATATGACAAATAGGTATTTCATTGCATGCAAATCTAATGTTTTTTTGGATCAAAATCTTATATTTTTAGTACTTTAGTATCTAAATGCGTGTAAAATTAATACCAACTTTTATCCTTCTTGGTCTTGTACTGTTATTTTCAGGCGAGGCGTTCGCTAATTTTAATTGGGTTAAAATTGGGGTTGATGGCTTGACCTGCGCCCAATGTTCAAAAGGAGTTGAATTAAGCATTCGAAAACTGGATTTTGTGCAGAACGTTGAAATGAACCTTGAGCATACTGAAGGCAAAATAACCTTTAAGCCGGGAGCTAAAGTGGACGTAGAAAAGATTGCACAGGCGGTGGTTAATGCAGGATTTTCTGTCAGGTATTTAAGTGCAGGATTTGTATTTCCAACCACAGTTGTAAGTAAAGGATTTTGTTATTCTTATGAAGGAAGCCAATTTCAGTTTACAAAAACGGAAGGAAAAACTCTTAAAGGAGAAACCACCATTAAATTCATTGGTAAGCAATTTCAATCACGCCAAGAATATAAATATTGGAAAGCTGATCTAATTCCAGTTTGTGATAAATTAAAAGGTAAGATTCTTTATGTTACATTATGAAAAGATTCTGCTATCTCTTAATTTTCACTCTTTTCGGGAGAGCAGTATCTGCGCAAGAACTTTTTCCGTTAAATGAATCCGCAAGCAATGTTCCTAAAAATGCAATAGGAATCAGATTATTTAATCAAAGCTACATTGAAGGTAAAACATTAAGGGGTTTAGATGCTCTCAGAATTATGTACGGCGTATTGCCTCGCTTAACGATAATGGCAACTGCAAGCATATCCAATCATCATGGTAAAGACTTCCCCGCAAATCTTGCTACTCATACACATAACGCAAATCAAACCGTTTATTCCACAGGCGATTATATAGTTGGAATTCCTTATCCATACCGTTTTAATGGAGTTTCTTTTTATGCCAAGTACAGATTCATTTCAAAGGATGGGCAGAACAAACATTTTAGAATGGCTGTTTATGGTGCTTATTCTTATTTAGATGTTGCTCATGATGAAGCTGAGCCAAATTTAATGGATGATACTAAGGGTTATGGAGGAGGTTTAATTACAACTTATTTAATGAAACGGTTTGCGATTTCCTTAACATCGGGGTTTATTATACCTCAAAATCATAAGGGAAATGTTCCTGATCCATATAGCAATCAACCTATTCCGACAGAAGTAGGATATGGAAAGGCACTTGAATATAATTTGTCTTTTGGTTACCTTTTGTTTCCCAAAAAGCTTGAAAACTATAACCAAACAAATTGGAGTATTTATCTTGAATTAATGGGTAAAACCTACGAGCAGGCTAAAATTACACAATACGGTTTTAAGACTATTCCTATAACAACACCTCTATTAGAAAAAGGAAATTACATTGATGCCTGTCCAGGTATTCAGGCAATTATTAAGTCAAATTTAAGAATGGATCTTTCTGTAAAATTCCCTGTTCTTAATAAATCTTACGCACATTTTTATCCGGTTTATACCTTGGCTGTTCAAAGGTATTTTTATTCAAAACGATAGTTAGCAAGTCATTTTCTTCTTTACCGTAAGGAACACAGCCCAAAATGCAAGTATATAGGATAGCCATTCATTTGTGCAAAATGTACAAATATGCTATTTTACTTTTTAGGATAAGTTTCTAATAACACTCTTAATCTTTCTCTACCAGTATGAGTTAATGAACCTCCAATCTCAAGCCATACATTCGGTAGAACTTCCTCTCGGATTACTGTATTGAAATTATACATAGCGTGGTTCATTGCTTCTTCATATTCCCCCTCGTCATAGTATTTTTAGATGATTTATAAATTTCGCCAGTCGGCAGGGCTTAAATGTTTGGAGTCAGTCCAATCAGGAAATCTTGAAGCTGTGGAGTTTCCTTTTTTCTTGCTAACTCAGTTTGTAAGCTCCCCCAAAGTTCGGCCAGTTAAAAATAGAAAACAATAAAAAGTTTTACTAATTTTAAATGGAAGAAAAATGAAAAAGACACAGTTTACCGAAAATCAAATCATTGCTATGTTGAAACAACATGAGCAAGGAATAAAAGTTG
>CANCPZ010000150.1 GCA_947380175.1 Bacteroidota bacterium
AGAAGTAAAAGATATTAGCAAGGAATGGATGCATGATTACAATTACAACAGACCGCATACTGCACTAAAAAATAAAACGCCAATGGAATATCTTTTAAATGAATAAAATTCTATTTTTGATTGGCTCAAATTTTAGGGTAGCTTACACACCAACTTTTCGCTTAAAGTTTTAGGGTCAGCTTTAATTGCCCACCAAGTCCTTGTTGTATGATTTTCATAAGTGTCGAAAGTCTTATGTCGGATGCGTTGTTCTCGATACGTGAAATATAAGATTTATTAGTTCCACATTTATCGGCAAGTTCTTCTTGCGTCAATCCCATTTTAATACGAGCTTCTTCAAGCAAAACACCCAGTCTAAATGATTCGAATTCTTGCTCCCATTTTTCGCGTTTCTTCGCACCTTTTTTACCATATTTAGTGTCGAGTATTTCGTCTAATGTGGTGATGTTTTTATTTGCCGTTTTTTTCATGATTATATTCCTCCATTATTTTTAGTGCTTTTTCAATTTCAAGTTTTGGTGTCTTTTTAGTTTTCTTTTGAAAAGCATTACCCAAAACAACAAGATTTCCTTTGTCAAAGAAAGCAAAGATTCTGTATATATTACTTCCAACTTCAATTCTTACTTCATATAAGCCTTTTGTTCCTTCCATGTGCTTGAAATACTTTTCAGGAACATGTCTAGTTACTCTTATTAACTGCAAAGTCCATTCGATTTTGGCTTGCACAATATCGGTCTGTTTTGTATAAAAGTCTAAGAAATATTTTTTATAAGCTACAACTTGTCTTTCAAATTCCATTCTTCAAAGTTAACTAATTAGACAACATGTTTCCAAATAAAAAAGGTCTTTTTTGTCGACCTATAATTTTTTTAATGGCATTACCCCAAAACGTTTCACGGCTTAGCGGTCGGCCCGCTAACTATTAATTTAAATATAATAAAAGCGGGCTGATCGCTAAGCCGTTGTTAGCTGTTCGTTTTTTCTTTATTAGTATTTATTTGTTTCAATCAGATATTCTTTATAAAGTGACTTATTCCAAATATATGCTATAATAATACAACCAGCTATTAATATTGAGTAAACCAAAGGCGCACTATGAATTGTCTTGTAAAAATCAGTGTAATTTATTAGTAACCACATTATTGTTGATGTGATGCCAGCATAAACAAGACATTTAGTTAATAAATGACCGAAATAGTTATTAGCCCTTTTAAAGTCTTTTGGAAATTTATAAAGCGTAGAAGTCCAACTATCTTTATACCCTAAATAAACATATGCAACAAAATTGCTGAATGTATATCCTGTTTCTTTTGGAAGCAAGTTCATTGGTCTAAATACGCTTATGAAATATGCATAAATTACATATATGGTCAATATACCAAGTATTATCAAAAGTGTTGTCCACGAGGAAACTCCTACAACTGTTACAAGTGGATTGGCTTCCTTGCTTAGGTCAGGTGTCAGCAAGTTAGTGCAATAAGCGTCATAACTTCTGCTGAAAAGTATCCAAATTGTTGTCAATGAAAATTTTAGTTTTTTGTTCATTTCTATTTTGTTTTATTGTCTATAAAATTATCTTTTTAGTTAGTCGTACTAAAATGACAGCTAACGTTTTGGAGCTAAAAGAAGTGCGGAATTACTTGCACTTCACTTACCACCACAACAAATATAAATTAAAAGCACAACTGATGCTTGCAAATGTTTAGAAATAAATTTATGCCGCTGTGACAAACATTTGCAGCTTGCACTTGCTCCGCATTTATTTTAGGTGATGTTATATGCGGTTTTATATTTAGTAAGTGATTACGTTACAGTTTAATTGAGAGTTGTAGATGACCGCCAAAACCTAGCTCAACAATTTTTTGAAGTGTCGAAATTCGAACTTCTTTAATATTGTTTTCAATCCTTGAAATATAGGATTTTGTCGTTCCACATTTTTCTGCAAGCTCATCTTGGGTTAATCCTTTTTCAAGTCGAGCTTCTTGTATTAAAGCACCGATTTTAAAAGTTTCGTACCCTGCTTCAAGTTGTTCACGTTTTGCAGTCCCTCGTTTTCCGTATTGTTCGTCTTTGAACTGGGTAAGTGTCTTGGAGTTATTTTTTTTCGTTTTCATATTCTGCTTTAATTTTAAGTGCTTTTTCAATTTCTTGCTTAGGTGTCTTTTGTGTCTTTTTTTGGAACCCATTAGTTAAAACCACTAATTGTCCATGGTCGAAAAAACAAAATATCCTAAAAATATCACTGCCTTGCTGAACACGAATTTCAAAAAGTCCGTCCGTGGATTCAAGATGCTTTAGGTAGGTCTCAGGAACTCTTTGAAGATCTTCAATTATGTCAAGCGTCCAGATTATTTTGTCTTTTACCTTCGGTCGTTGTTTTACAAAGAACTCCTCGAAATAGTCCTTGTAAAAAATAATCGTTCGGTATTTATGCTTTTTGTCCACGGAACAAAGATAAACAAAGTTGTCCTAAAGTGCAACTATTTTTAATAAATAATTTGTCGGTAATGAAAGTTTTGCTTGGGTGGAAAATCGCATATAACGTTTTGCTGCTAAAGCGAAGTGCGGATTAGAAAGCACTTAACTGACTGCTTGTACAAATGTAAATTAATTGAGCAAAAGTACCTTGCAAATGTTTAAAAATAAATTTATACCGCTGAAAAAATAATTTGCAGCTTGCAGAAAACCAGTATATTCACAAAACCCATGTTAGCACTCGTTTTTATTTAGGTCATAAGAACACTTTTGACGACAAGTGAAGAATTAGCAGGTTAAAGCTGTTATTGTATTATTATTTTCTTGTTCAGAATATTTTTCTTATCGTCAATGATTTCCAAAAAGTAAACACCTGTCGGCATTTCACCTTTTTCTATTACCAATTGCTTTCCAGAAAAGTTTTGTGATTTAACTTCTTTTCCTAATATTTCTGTTATTTTAATTGTAGTATTTTTCTGTTCGTTACTAAAACTAACGGTTGTTGAATTGGTAAATGGATTTGGATAAATGTTTATGTTTGTTGATGTATTAAGTAAGGGGATTCCTGTAGTCAAAAGATTAACCCAATAATAATTTGCAATAACACTTCCCCTCCCTGTAGCGCACTGGTCGCTAATTAGTGTAAAATTCAGCGTGTCATTCTGAATTGAAAAAGTATATTTCCCTGTGTCTGTTGAGCAGGATGTTGGCGGTATATCAAAGATTGTGAAATTACTTCCGTTTTCCCAATATTCTGAAATATGAGTGAATGTAGTATTATCAAAACTTCGAAAAATTGTATCATTCCCAAATTTAAAATATGCAAAGACGTTGCTTGAAGTATTATAAACAACCCAAGTTGTATTAGGAAGTGCTTGAGCACAAATGTTTAAGTAGTTCATTGCAATAATTATAAATATCAAAGTGGTTTTCTTTTTCATTTTATTTTTTACGTAGTCGCCACATTTGTTAATTTATTTTCCGTTTGATTAATTAGATTTATATATCAAATAGAACGTCTTAAATATACATTTATTGTGAGCTTAAAAACATTATAAAGATCAACTAGAAAACCAAGTGAAGATGAAGCTTTAATTATAAAGCCAAAAGATTTAAATATAGAAGACCAAATAGTTCTTTAAAATAAGAATACAAAAAACTAAAATAAAAATTGCCAATGTATAATAGTAACCATTAATTTTCAATATTAAATTTACCTGAATAGGTAATAATATTATCTACTTTTGCAGAAATAGTTATTGCATTTTTTAAAAGCACATAATATAAATAAGTAAAATTAAATGGAATGGTTTAAAGATTGGTTCGATTCGCCCTATTATCATATATTGTATAAGGATCGTAATTTTGATGAGGCCGAACAATTTATTAATAACCTGTTAACTTTTTTGAAGCCCGAAACTAATTCAAGGTTTTTGGATTTAGGTTGTGGTAAGGGAAGGCACTCCGTTTTTTTAAATAAAAAAAAACACAAAGTTGTTGGTCTTGATTTATCTCCTGAAAGCATAACTTCAGCATCTACTTTCGAAAATACTGATTTGCAATTTTATGTGCACGATATGCGTAAAGTTTTTCGTGTAAATTACTTTGATTATGTACTTAATTTATTTACCAGTTTTGGTTATTTTGAAAACAATCGAGATGATTATGCAACCATTAATGCCTTAAGCAAGGGGCTTAAACCAAACGGATTAGTTGTGCTTGATTTTATGAATGCTACAAAAGTAATTTCCTGTTTGCGGCAAACTGAAACAAAACATAGTGAAGGCATTGAATTTAAAATTGAACGAAATTTAGAAAATGGATTTATTGTAAAACAAATATGTTTTTCGGATAAAGGAAAAAATTATTGTTACCACGAACGAGTAAAAGCCCTGGTGCTTGCTGATTTTGAGAAATACTTTGCAGCCAATAAACTTAAAATAGTACATTTGTTTGGTAATTATAATTTGCAAGAGTTTGATAAAAACACGTCGGATAGGTTGATTATAATAGCTCAAAAAGAATAGTTGATTAAAGAAAATGAATTATTGGATGTACATATTGCTTTTTTTATCTGTTATAATAAGTGGCACAAGTGTTCTTTTTATTAATATCAGCAGTAAAAATTTAAAACTTCTTTTGTCATTTAGTGGCGCCTATTTATTTGCAATTTGTGCGTTACACCTTATTCCGGAAATTTATTTATCGGGCTCACCCAATATTGGAATTTATATTTTAATTGGTTTTTTTGCTCAAATACTATTAGAGTTTTTTTCGGAAGGTATTGAGCATGGGCACATTCACATACACAGTCATGCTGGCCATGCTTTTCCTTATGCCATGATGATTGGTCTTTCAATTCATTCTTTTTTAGAAGGTATGCCACTTGCTAATTTAGGCACAGGTTCGCATAACTCTTTATTAACAGGCATTGTTATGCACAATATTCCAATAGCAATTGCTTTAATGACTATGCTGTTGAAGTCGCATATCAATAAGCAAAAGGCAATAATGTGGCTTGTTGTTTTTGCATTAATTACCCCAATGGGCACATTAACAAGTTATGCAATTGGCGAAAATATTATTGGAAATTTTTCTTCTTATTTTGATCGGATAATGGCTGTTGTGATTGGAATATTTTTACATATTTCTACAACCATACTTTTCGAATCGAGCGAAAATCATCGCTTTAATCTTATTAAATTTATTGTAATTTTATTGGGTGCAGGAATTGCTATTGCAAGTTTGTAAATTATAATTACCAACTAAACTATTTTTAAATAGGTCGTAAAAAAAACTCCTGATATAACCAGGAGTTTTTTTTATGTACTACAAAATAATTAGTTTAATTTTTCCAAAACGGCTTTTATTGCATTAAAGTCTGGGTAATCGCCAGCACTTGCCAAAATTTCGGAATGACGTAAAATTCCATCCTTGTCGATAACAAAAGAAGCCCGTTTACTAACTCCTTTTAATCCCAATATCCAATCTGCAAAAAGCGCATCGTAAGCAGTTGAAGCTTCTTTATTAAAATCGGATAACAATGTAAAGTTGTAATTATTGTCTTCTTTAAATTTTGCAAGAGTAAAAGGCAAATCAACAGAAATAGCCAATACAGTTGCGTTTAAATCATTGTAAAACGACATTTCATCACGAGTTTGACAAAGTTCTTTGGTGCAAATGCCTGTAAATGCAGCAGGAAAAAACAGTAACACAACATTTTTACCTTTTAAATCAGATAAAGAAACTGTTTGTTTGTCCGAATCTACTAATTTAAAATCTGGTGCAGGTTTGCCTAATTCTAATTTCATATTTTGCTGGTTTTTAGTTTAAATTAATTTGATAAAGATAGGTTAATGTTTATTAAAATTCCTACTCATATCGATTTGAATTTTATGTAAATTTGACTCATTAAATTATTTTTAAACCTTAAAATATAAATAAATGTCATTAGTAGGAAAAAAAGCGCCAGTATTTAAGGCGCAAGCTGTAGTAAATGGAGGAGAAATTGTTGCTGATTTTTCACTTGAGCAGTATATCGGTAAAAAAGAAGTTATCTTTTTCTTTTATCCAAAAGATTTCACTTTTGTTTGTCCAACAGAATTGCATGCGTTTCAAGAAAAAATTTCTGAATTCGAAAAGCGCAACGTTGCTGTAGTTGCTTGTTCTACAGATACAGAACAATCGCATTGGGGTTGGTTGCAAATGCCAAAAGCTAAAGGAGGCATAGAAGGTGTTAAATACCCTATTGTTGCTGATACAACAAAAACTATTTCAATGAATTACGATGTTCTTTTTGGAGAATATGAATTGGATTCGGATGATCAGCTACTTGCAACAGGGCCAATGATTGCTTTTAGAGGACTTTACTTAATTGATAAAAAAGGTATTGTTCGTCACATGTTAATCAATGATCTTC
>CANCPZ010000151.1 GCA_947380175.1 Bacteroidota bacterium
AACTAAACATATTTTTTGCGTAGTTCGATATTTTTTTAGCACTA
The DNA here is from genome assembly GCA_947380175.1 of Bacteroidota bacterium. GTDB lineage: Bacteria > Bacteroidota > Bacteroidia > 2-12-FULL-35-15 > 2-12-FULL-35-15 > 2-12-FULL-35-15. The sequence continues at coordinate 45 of CANCPZ010000151.1, forward strand.
TATTTTCCCGATTTTATATTATTAATAACATTCATAAGGGATTCTAATAAGGCTTTTTCATCCCTAGGTTTTACAAGTATTCCAAACGAATTTGTTATATGTTCGGCAATCCCTCCCACAGTTGATGATACAATTGGCAGTCCACTTGCCATCGCTTCAATTAATACACAAGGTAAGTTTTCGTAATTACTAAATAGTATAAAGCAATCGGAATTGCGCATAATTTGGGATACCTCTTCTGTTGTTTTTGTTCCGTCAAAAAAAGCATATGTATTATAAATTCCTAAACTTTTTGCTATTTCAATATGAGCTGTATTGTCGCCATCACCAATAAACCAAAACTCGAAATCGTTTATTCTTTTCGAAAGTTCTGATGTAACTCTTAACATACCTGAAATATTTTTATGAGTATCATCTAATGTTGAAATGTGAAGTAATTTTATTTTTCTTTTTGCTGTTTTATTTACTTCAGGATAAAAAAGCTTAATATCAACTACATTATAAACTATTTCGTATGTTGAAATCAACTTATGTTGAATCATCGCATTTTTCAAATCTCTGGAAACAGGGGTTATAAAACTTGCATTGCGTGCTATTATTTTTGAAAGTGTTTTTTGAAAATAGTTGAATTTGTTTTTTTTTGAAGGTAAATACCCTGTCCAGTTTTCGGTTATGATATATGGAATTTGCTTTATTTTTTTTAAATACAGAGCAATAATTCCAGCAGGGTATAATATGTTATGATGCACTAAATCTATTTTACCTGATTTAGTATTTATTATGTTAACCCCTTTTATATGCGCATAAATAAATCGAAAAGCTTTTTGGCATTTTGAAATTATAGGAATAGTATGAGTTACTTTTTTATAATAAACATTTACTGTAAAAACATTGTTAATTATACATTCTGTAATTTCAAACTTTTCTTTACAATTTAAGTCGGAACAAACATGTAATGCAGAAACATTCGAATTTAAAGCAACAGATTCGGCATGCTTTTGAACAAAATTACCAAGTGTAGGTAAAACTCTATTTGGGTACCAACTCGAAAGGAATAGAATATTTTTTTTTTCTTTATTCATTAAATTTAATTCCATTTTTTTTAATGGAAATCTAATTATTTAAGTTTTTTAGTTTTTAAACGAATCGAGTTTCCAATTACAATTACATCGGAAAAAGCCATTGATAATGCAGCTACCATTGGGTTTAAAAAGCCAAATGCTGCAACAGGTATTGCAATAATATTATAAAAAAATGCCCAAAATAAATTTTGTTTTATAGTAATTAAAGTGTGTTTGCTTATAAGATGGGCTTCTGAAATTAAAGACAAATCGTTGTTTTTTAATAAAATAATTTGTGCAGATTGTATGGCAACTTGAGAAGCATTGCTTAATGAAATACCAACTGTTGCTTTTGTTAGAGCGGGAGCATCATTAATCCCATCGCCAACCATGGCAGTGGAGCCTTGCGAGTTTAACTTTTCGATAAGATCGAGTTTTTGGGAAGGAAGTTGTCCACCATAAACGCTATTTATATTGATTTTTTTAGCAAGATCTTCACATTTTTTTTGACTATCACCGCTCAACATTATTGTATTAATACCTTGTTTGTTTATGTCGTAAATTACCTTTTCAGTATTTACCTTTAAGGTATCTTCTAAATCAAGTGTTGCTATAAGTACATTATTTTTTACAATATACATCGAATGTGTATCATCTAATGTAAGATGAGTTGCAATTCTGTAAGAACCTAATTGTATTTTATTTTCATGTTCATCAAAAGCAGAAATCCCTAACCCTTTTTCTTCAACAATATTTTTAATAGAACTATTCATAGGTGTTCCTTTTAATTCGCTAATTATTGATTTTGCTATAGGGTGTGATGAATGTTGCTCGATTGTAAAAATAATTTCTTTTATTTCAGACTCTTGTATTCCATTAAAACATTGTATTTTTTTTATTTTGAATTCACCTGTTGTTAATGTTCCGGTTTTATCAAATACAATGTTTTTGATTTTAGCAAATTCTTCTAATGTGCTTCCCCCTTTAATTAAAATCCCCATTTTAGCAGCCCGCCCAATACCAACCATTACTGCTGTTGGGGTTGCTAACCCCATTGCACATGGGCAAGAAACTACCAAAACTGCTATGCTACTCATTATACAATCTTGAATAGTGTGATTAAATCCAAAATAGGAAATTAAAAAAGTTAGGAGGGCAATTCCTAAAACTATAGGAACAAATATTGCACTTACTTTATCTCCAAGTTTTTGAATATTAGGTTTTGCTTGTTGTGCTTTTTTTACAATATCTATAATTTTAGAAAGCACAGTATCATTACCTACACTTTCTGCTCTAATCCTTAAGCTTCCTTTTAATATAATTGTTCCTCCAATTACTTTGTCAGAAATTCTTTTTTCGATAGGGAAACTTTCTCCTGTAAGCATCGATTCGTCAACGCTTGCTTCACCCGAAATTACTTCACCATCAATCGGAATTTTATCACCAGTATTTACTTGTAACAAAGCTCCAATATGGATGTTTTTATATTCTACATCATTTAAAACTTCTTTACCCAACTGAAGACTAACCATTTTAGCTGAAGTAACTTGCATTTTTGATAGGTCCAGAATAGCTGAAGTGGTTTTTTTTACAGAACGATGTTCCAATACATTCCCTAATAATACTAAAGATATAATAGTAGCAGTTGTTTCAAAGAAAAGGTAGTTGTGAACTTTGTGTGCATCATAAAGATATATTCCTGCCAAGCTGTATATAAAAGCCGAACTGGAACCAATGAAAATAAGTACATCCATATTTGGAATTCCTATTTTTAGTGATCCCCATGCACTTTTTCCAAATTGCATTAAACCAATAATAAAAACTGGTAAACATAAAACTACCTGAATAAAAGATTTATTCAGAATAAATTCATGACTAAAAAACATGTGGCTAAAAAACAAAATTATGGTAAAAGGAAGAGAGAAATAAAAACGTTTTTCAATGGCAGAAAAAGCACCTTTTTTATCATCAGTAAATTTACTGTCAACTACTTTATATCCAAGTTCAGTAATGCTATTGATTGCAGTTGTTAATTTATTTTTATCACTTATTGAAAATGATGCTTCACCTGTGGCAAAATCAACAAAAACATGATCTAATCCATTTTTTTTAAGATTTTTTGTAATACCCATTGCGCAATTTGCGCAATCCATTCCTTCTATTTGAAGTATTATACTTGTTGTCTTTTCAGTCATTTTATAGATACAAAGTTATAAATAATAAATAGGCCTATAAAAGTAAATTGAATTATTATAGCGTTAAATTTTTTAAAATTATAAAAAATTATATCTTTGCATCCTCAAAATTATGGTGGCCATAGTTCAGTTGGTTAGAATATCGGTTTGTGGTACCGAGGGTCGTGGGTTCGAGCCCCATTGGCCACCCTTCTTAAAAGTTCAGCAGAAATGCTGGACTTTTTTGTTTTAATGAAGTAGCCAATTTTTTGTTAAACAGTTTGAGTTATTAATGTAATTTAACGAACTGTTTTTTGTAAAATGAAATGTCAAAAGTTTTTGTTCTGGACATAACGTGCAATGAAACTATATGTAATGTTATTGTTATTCATTTTTGCTTTTCAGTTTTCGTCCTCTTGGCTGATCACCTACATAGAGAAAATTTTCTGAATGTAAATGTTTAACAGCTTCTGCAGAATCTGTAACTTTGGTAGAACTTCGTTCAATCATTTCTGATTCAAACTCAGTTAACACTCTTTCCCTTATTCCTTTTTCTCTCCAATGAGATGATAATGGATTACATTTTATAAATATGGCCCGAGCCAGGTCCAAAGCATCGAGCAGCGCTTGATTCGCCCCTTGTCCTTTGAACGGACTCATAGGGTGGGCTGCATCTCCAATTAAAGTTACATTCCCCCATTCAACCCCCATTTCTTCTTTTAGTAATTCTCGGTCATATACAGGATAGCCTGAAACGAGACCTTCCAGCGTAGCTGATACAATCTGAGGAATAGGAGTGTGCCACTGAGTTCTTCGATATGCTTCTTCCTTGAGAGCATTTGTTCCTTGAGCACTCAACTCCTTTGCATCTTTTTCTTCCATTGGGAAGCTAAGTTGCCACATTACCGTATCTGATGAATATGGCATTATATAGATTCTCTCATTGCCATTAGCGGTTTGAAATACAGTTGCCGAATCCAGCAAAGAACTATCCACATCACTTAGAGCTTTTAAAGGACAAATACCCAAAATGACAATACAGCCTAAGTAACGTAAAGGGGAATTATCCTCGCCAATCAGTAATTTACGAACAGTACTTCGAATACCATCGGCACCAACTAAAAGATCTGCCTTGGCACTCTTAGTCTCTCCATTAACTTTAAAGGTTAGGTTTACACCTTCACCAACTGTATCCTTAAAATCAATTAACTGATGTCCCCATTGCACCATATCTTGTCCACCCACTTGTTCTAGAAGCTCCAGGCGCAAAGCTTGTCTGGCGATATGTATATTTGTTCGCTTAGGAGTGGTTTTCACATTTGTATTTATTCTCTTTCTCATTCCCCATTCACCGATTACTTTTCCTTCGGTAGTATGAACCAAATGTCGTGTTGAATTTACCCCTTTTTTTAACGCAAAAATACCTAAGCCTTTGATTGCTATACTTGCTTGTTGCAAAGTAAGTCCATATCCCTGAGATCGAGAATCGAAACCTGTATCATGCTCATATAGTGTAAATGGAATTCCACGATGCAAACAAGCCACAGCCAAAGCAACACCCCCAATACCACCTCCAATAATAGCAACGTGTGGGTAGTTTTCTTTATCTGCAATAGGGTTGATAGTAGAAAGAACTAATCCGGAGCCACTGCAGTTTAAGCATGAATATAAGTGTCTGTTAGGACGCACTTTCGCAATCCCTTCTTTCTTCATTTGTTCAAATAAATCACATTCTATCTGATAACGGAGTCGCGCTCCCTTGCTGAAATTACGACTTTTTTTACCGCGTCCTTGACATTCAAGACAAATAGTCCAGCAAGCCTTTTCATTTTCCACTTTTTTTTATTATCAAATTACTTTTTTCGATTGTTTAGCAATAATGTAAATGTAGGCTATTATCAAAATATTTACAACTAGTCAATCGGACTTTTTATCTGATCATATGGTAGGATTTCATAAAATAGATAAGTGAGAATTTATATGCTTTTTACAATTCGCAAAATTATTCTTAAAAAGTGTTCAAATCAAACTTATTGGCCACCCCAAAAAAACTTGGAAACCCACTATTAAATAGGCTTTTTGTTTCCTTTAGCCGATTTGCTCCATTTAAATTTTATAACGAATATGAAAAATGTATATTTGTAACTTATGCAAAGTTGCTGAATTGGCCATTTTAAAAATATTTAATGAAAAAAGTTTTTTTCATATTATTTTCTTTTGTTTTACTTACCTCGGAGGTACTCATAACTAACGATCAGTCTGAAGAGGCTAGCGCGCACTTAAAAGCCAGTTATATCTATAATTTTACTAAATTAATTCAGTGGCCTGAGGATTATAAAAAAGGCAGCTTTGTTATTGGTATAGTTGGTTCTAATGGGTATTTAAGTAATGAGTTATTTAAAATGGCTTCTTCAAAAACAGTCGATGGTCAAAAGTTTGAAATAAAAATATTGTCTTCAACTGCCGACTTACCTAAAATACATATCATTTATCTTTCGTCTGACAATTCAACTCAATTATCAGATGTTGTTAATCAGCTGAAAGGTAAAAGTACATTGATAATTACTGAAAAAACAGGGCTTGCCAAACAAGGTTCTGGAATAAACTTTGTATATCTGAAAAATAAAATGGAAATGGAATTAAACAAACCTAATATTGAAAAATGCAATCTGAAAATGGCATCTAAAATATTAGAAATGTCAATACAGGTAAAATAGTTTTTATACACATAAACAATGATGGTGTTAAACTTTAAAAGAATGTTTGTTTTTACCCTGTTATTTTTATTAACGATGGGTATTAACGCGCAGCAGGATAAAATGTTTGCAGCGTATACATTTTTAAAATCAGGGAATTTAGATAGTGCTAAATTTAATATTGAATTAGTAGTTTTAAATACTGAAACAGCTAATAATGTTGATGCTTGGAGTATTCGGGCTTTTTTATATAAAGAGATTTATAATAAAAAAGAAAAATTAGATGTAAATTCTCCATCCCGTATAATTGCATT
>CANCPZ010000152.1 GCA_947380175.1 Bacteroidota bacterium
ATAATTGCATGGTATAATTTTTCGTGGTCAGTGTCATAAAATATAATGCGACTAGCTATTTCTCGATTAACTTCATAGAACATCTGAAAAGGCTGCATAAACCTGCTTGCATTAAACATTTTATTCACATCTATCTCGTAAAATATGGATTTATCAATTTTAGTTTTGCTTATTTTTTTCATATCAATTTGTGTATAAACTTGATTAACAATTTTTAAATTTATTAAACCATTTTGTGATTAAAAGTTAATTTCCAACAACTAGTTTCTTTTGTTTGATTCTCTCCATCGAAACACTGTAAAAGTTAAACCAAGTGCCACCAGTTGCTTCACATTCTATAATATCTATAGTTGTTGTTCCTTTTGGCACAGGAGGGAAATAAAGGGTATAACAAAGAGAATCTTTAATGCTTTTAAAATAATGTTTCACTGGAGCAATCGGTATATTTATTGCATTTATAAGTTTTAACCTTTCCTTACTACCGGCAGGACGAATAAAGCTTTCCCCACTAATTTGCACCCATCCACCATTTACATAAATACGATCGGGATAGCAGATAAAGTCGATTCTAGTAAATTCTGCTTCATTCTGAATTCTTAATACTTCAGGATGAAAACTTGTTTGGTATTGAACCATCGGATTGAAAATCAGCTTTTCTAATTTTTTAATTTTTGGTTGTTGAATTATTTTTGTCATCTTATTTTGTTTTATATGTTTATAGAATAGCCATATTATTTGATGCTCTTTTCAGATTATTGCAAAACCGATACGCTTTCTGATTGATTTGATTAGCAGTTCCACTTATTCTACCAGAAACAGATTCAGCATTGCGCATTTCATGCGATGTATACCAAGTAACACCATTAAATAAACCAAAAGCATTGTTTCCTATATCCTTCATTTCTTTATCGATTGACTTACGAAGTAATTGCATTGAGGGGCTCCATCCCAAATTTTCCTTTTTTGATATACTGCTGTCGGTTTCTAACATTTTATGTATTTCTACAACTAAACGATTAATAACACCTTGATCCACACGCACGCTTTCCATTCCATCAAATGCACCGTACACTTGACTTTTTTTAACCTTATAGCTTCTAATAATATCCTGAATTTCAATTTGATTGAACACAAAAGGAGATGTATGCTTTTTGCGATATACTTTGAGTGTAGAATAAAACTGATTGGAACATCTTACAAGGTTATTAGCAGTGCCAATAGTTAAAGCTTTTGTACCATCATGGGTATTGCCAACAAACATGTATTCTTTCATAGCGCAACCATTGATTTTTAGATTTGGATTTTTATTCTGAAGAAATGCTAAGATTGTTTTACCATCGTTGATTTCATCAAAACCTTTTAATTCAAATTCTCCTGTTTCTGTTAATGCAGTCGTAAAACTCATCAATTGAGCATTGCTTACCGGGCAATAATCTTTTCCCACAATACTTAAAATATGATTGTTATCTGTTCTGATAATGGCTTTTTTACCAGTATCAAACATACTGCTGATTTTTACCGACTCTGTGCGGATATCCCAATTAAGTGATGGAAGCAAATCTGTTTTCATGATTTTTAGTTTTAAGGATTAATAATTTGAGTTGATTTATATATTAAATAACTATAGTATGTTTTAAAAAGAAAAATAATTGAATAAACACTCAGAAATAAACCGAACAGATAATTAACAATAAACTGATCTGTTACTATTTGGCAATTGTGATACAATAAAAGTGTAATGAAACCGCAGAAAACAAAAAAACTGAAATTAAATATCAATTCCTCTTTTTCTTTAGATAACTCTTTAGACATAATGGTAACATATAGTGAAATAAAAGTACCAACATGAAAAAACGCCATCGCAAAAATAAAACTAGGAAGCCAGTGGGTTCGGTAAATAAATCCTGCATCAAAAAGTACAAAATAGCATACGCCTGTGATTGATAACACTTGATATGCAAGTGAAAAAATTTTGTTTCTGTTCATGTTTTTTGGTTTTTAGAGTTTATAATTTCAATTGCTAGTTTTTCAACTTTTAAACAATGCCATTAATTTCAGAACAAAGGTATTTTTGTTTAACCATATTGTTAATACGGTTTACTTAAAATTGGCAAAAATAAATCAAATAGCAGGTTAACTATTTGATTTACAAACTAATAAATTTTATAAATTTTTGATTTCTCGTTTAACTTGATGCGAAAAAAATTAAAATCATTTTTATCGCCAAACTCTTCTTCGATTAAATCAATTAAATCGATACCTTCCGCAATGGGGTGAAAAGTAAGTGAAAAGTAGCGCCATCCAATAGTAGAATTCATTTGAAGTACTTCAGGCCCATAAGGAATGTTGTACGCGTTGGTGAGTATGAACTTTTTGTTGGTCCCGGAAGGTCTAATAAAAGTAAGTGGATTTATTTTAATCCAACCACCATCGTCATAAAAATCGGTAGCTTGATAACCAAAATCAATTTTTGTTTCCACCTTAGTTACAATTATGCGCAATAGTTGAACATTTTCGTTAGAGTTTCCAATTTCAGGATTTGAAATTATATATCCATTCATTTCGCGAAGGTCTTTTACCTTTTTCATATTAAAATAAACCTTGTTTATATTGTTCAAATAAATGCTGTAACTCATTTATAATCTGAATCTTTAACCAAACCGGACGCATTACACACATATTTTGACCATAAGATAAAATAAGGGAAACTAATTCAGTGGTTGGAACAAGTTTTAAATCAATTACGAGGTCGCCCTCCTCTTTCTCTCGGATAACCTGCGAAGAATGCAACGGCATTGATTTAATATAATTAGCCATTTCCTTACTAACCCAAATTCTGATGTCTTCCAGTTTTTCAGAATCAATTTCATCTTCCGTTAATGATCGATTGTTTTTTTTAGCAGCTCTAATTTTATTTATACCAATTTTATTATTAAATAAATTTCTTAAATCTGTTTTTTCATTCAAAACAAACGCTTTATCAATTAAAATTGGATCGTAAATCCTGTCTAAACCAAAATACCTAATCTCTTGATGTTCTTCCGAATAACCAACCAAATACCAACGTTTGTTACTCTCTTTCAAAAGATAAGGGTGTGCAATAATCGTTTTAAAAAATTTCCTTTCATACGAATAGTGAATAAAAGAAACTGGAATTCTTTTCTTAATACTATTGATGAGTGTTTCAAAATGCTCCATCCCCCTCATATACATACTTTCTTCGGGCTGAATAGCATGTTCTAAACTTTCTTCTTTTGATGATTTTTTTATATCCAGTGCCGAAAACAATTTGTCGACTGCATGGTTGTAAGTATCGTTTACTTTTATCCCTTTAAAATGCTGTAAAACACCAGCTGCTAGTTCTATGGCTTCAATCTCTTTATCGTTTATGCCAAATGTGCGAATGGTATAATTGGGATCATCATAATAATAACCATTGTTTTGCTTCGAAAATTTGATGGGGGCCATATACCCTAACTTTTCATCAAATTTCATTGCACTAATATCTCTTTGAATGGTATGTGCTGTGTATGATCGTTTTAATTCACGTTCACATTTATACTGAAGGTCTTCCATTGAAGGATAACGTTTATAGATATTTGTTAAACACCTATCTATTACTTCATATCTTAAAACAGCTTCGCTTTTTGGTGGCATTGAATTGCATTGGAAATACAAATCTAGCAATTAAAACGTAAAAACATTATGGCTTACAATATTCTTAAGTACACCAGGAATATTTTGACTTTTTTTACATCCAATTTTGCTTTTTTTTTATTGAATGAAAATGGAATTTAATTAAATGGCAGTTGCTATTAATTCGATTTCATCGTGTTTGAAATCTTCGATTGTTGCACCTGAAAGCCATAAATGCTCTCGTTCGGGCTTTAGGATAATTGGCATACGTTTTTTAGAGTTGTGAATTTCAGACATCAAATCGTTTGCATGGGTAGTAACAATGGTGTAGGTGTTTCTTATTTCGCCTGTTGATTTATCCACCCAGTCTGAATATAAGCCGGCAAATGCAAAGGGTTCATTTGATTTATGTGTAAGCAAGTATTTTTGCTTTTTAGTGCCTTTTTTATCCAACCATTGCCATTCATTGAAGCCATCAGCAATAATCAAACATCTATTTTTTATTACCCCTTTAAATGATGGTTTTTCACTTAACGTTTCAATACGAGCATTTAATGTATAGGCCCTGATTGATTCGTCTTTAGCCCAATTGGGAATTAAGCCCCAATGGTATTGCATTATTAAATCAGTAGCTTTATCAGTAATTACAGGGGTGATAGGATATGTAAAGGCATTGTAAATGGCATTATCATTAAACATAGAACTGTTTTCGATTTTTGCATTGAATCGTTTTTCAACTATGATCGCTTTTTTGGTTTGTTGAGAATGAAAACACATTTTATGCGTGTATTGTAATTATTTCATTTAAACGGGTGGTGTAGCGTTTTGATAATTTTTCTTGACGCATTTTCCAGGTACGGTCTAAAGCTTGACTGGCTAATTTTATTTTTTTACTGCCTATACTTTTATTAATAGTATCCATTGTAGCCATAAGTTTGGCGTGTTTAGGATTTGGGTTTTCGAATAAAGAAGCTTGATAATTTTGTTCGGGAACAAAATCCATAACAATTACACCCGCTTTTTTGTATTGATACCCCTCTTTAAAAATTAACTGTAGCCCTTTGTTTGCATATTCTGAAAGAATGATGCTTGAATTGGTAGCATAGGGTAATTTGATTACAATGTTTTTACCATACTGCGGTAAATCATTACGATGACCGTTTGTGTGAATAAAAACCATGATTGAATTACAAGATGATTTTTGTTTGCGAAGCTTTTCGGCACAAGTAACAGCAAAGGTTGAAACACGTTCTTGTAAATCAACGATTTTAGAATAATTTTTTTCAAAGGAACGAGTTGTAGCAATATTTTTTTTTGGTTTTATATCTTCTAAATCCAAAACAGATAACCCGTTTAATTCTTTTTTTAAACGAATACCAACAATAGCCATATTTTTTTTTACCCATTCATCAGAAAGTAAAGAAAAATCGTAAGCAGTTTTTATGCCCATTGCTATTAATCGTTTTGCATGTTGCCGACCAATACCCCAAACATCTTCAACAGGCAACCATTTTAAGGCTTTGATACGTTTTTCTTCCGAATCAATTATGTGAACACTACCTGTTTGTGAAGGGAATTTTTTAGCTATTTTATTTGCCACTTTTGCTAATGCTTTTGTGGGTGCAAAACCAATGCTAACCGGTATGCCTGTACCTTTGGTTACTTTGTAGCGCATTTGCTTACCGATTTCGGCAAGGTTAAAATGTTGGAAACCTTCGAATTTTAAAAATGCTTCATCAATACTATATACTTCCATATCGGGAGAAAAGTTATTTAGTAAAGTCATAACACGCATGCTCATATCGCCATATAAAGCATAGTTAGAAGAAAAAACATGAATGTTTTTTTCGTCAAATAATTTTTGAAATTGATAAGCAGCAGCGCCCATTGGCACACCTAATGTTTTAGCCTCGTTACTGCGTGCAATAACGCAACCATCGTTGTTTGATAAAACAACAATAGGTTTGTTGTTTAAGTTGGGTCGGAAGACACGCTCACAACTTGCGTAAAAATTATTGCAATCGACTAAAGCAAACATTTAAAAAGATTTAATTACATGTGTTACAATTCCCCAAATAATAAATTCATTATCGGGAGTTAATTTGATATGTCTATAATTTTCGTTTGCCGGAATTAACCAACAGCAATCGGATTCGATTTTTATTTTTTTTACTGTAAATTCTCCATCAATGTAACATACAGCAACTGCACCATTTTTTGGTTCAAGGCTTTTGTCAATAATCATTAAATCGCCATTGTGAATGCCTAAATCTTTCATAGAATTACCTTTAACACGACCACAAAATGTGGTTGCCGGATGTTTTATAAAGGCTTTATTTAAATCGATTGATGCATCTAAAAAATCATCGGCAGGAGAAGGGAATCCTGCACTAATACCACTTTCGATAATAGGGACATCCATTGTTGTTGCCGAAGATGTTGAGTAAATATCTAAATTATTTGAAGTATGTACTAGTGCATTTTTCATAGTGGAAATAATCTAATTCAATAA
>CANCPZ010000153.1 GCA_947380175.1 Bacteroidota bacterium
AATTATTTGCATAAGCTCCACTATAATTTCCATTATAAAAACCTTGGTAGTACCCGTTGTTATACCCACTCATATACCCACTCATATATGGGGAGTAACCATAATACCCGCCGAATCCACCATAAGGGTTATAATGATAAGGCGTATAAAATGGATCATACCCCCAGCCCCAAGTTGAGTACATGTAGTAACTTGGGTTGTATGTATATGCTATATAGGATGCTCCCCAAAAGTTATAGCCCATATACACGCTTGTTCCATAGTTATATGGGTTACCAGTGTACCAATATGAGTTGGTATAATAATTATCATAATAACCATAATTGCTACAACTGTTGTGAAAACGTCTTAAACGTACAGCGTATTCATCATCATAATAATCATCGTAATTAAATGGTTTGTTATAATAATTGTTATTTATTGTTGTGTTCCCTTTTGAGTCAGTTGTTTTTTCGGAAGTTGAGTAATAATCGTCGGTAGTTGGGTTTTCTTCCCTTTGCAATTGTTTTCGTTTAGCTTCTTCCAATTTTTGATTTTGCTCATCAGCAATACGTTGTTGTTTTTCTTGTTCGGCTTTTTCTTCACGATTTTTTTTGTCGGTTGCAGCATCTTTAGATGAGTAATAAATATCATCTTCATAGGGTTTCGAAGTGCTACTTTTTTGTGCTGTGCTAGATGCAATAATTAGCAACGTTAGTATTGAAAAAGTTAGGTGCGTTTTCATTTGATTTGTTTTTTTAAAGAGTATATTTTTTGTTTTTTTAAAGAGCTTACTTAATATTGCTCCTATGTTTTTTAATTTTCTATTTTTGTTTTATATTACGTATGTAAAAATAAAATTACAAATACTATACCACAATTAAAATTATATGAGCAAGGAATTACCAACACGTGACGAAAATTATTCAGAATGGTATAACGAATTAGTTGTAAAAGCTGATTTAGCAGAACATTCAGCGGTTAAAGGCTGTATGGTAATTAAACCCTATGGCTACGCTATATGGGAAAAAATGCAGCAAGCACTTGATAAAATGTTTAAAGATACAGGACATTCAAATGCTTATTTCCCGTTGTTTATTCCCAAATCTTTTTTTAGCAAAGAAGCAAGTCATGTGGAAGGTTTTGCTAAGGAATGTGCTGTTGTTACACATTATCGCTTAAAAAATGCAGAAGACGGAAGCGGAGTTGTTGTTGATGAAACAGCAAAGCTAGATGAAGAATTAATTGTACGTCCTACTTCAGAAACAATTATTTGGAATACTTACAGAGGTTGGGTTCAATCCTATCGCGATTTACCCATATTAATTAATCAATGGGCAAATGTTGTACGTTGGGAAATGAGAACACGTTTGTTTTTACGTACTACCGAATTTCTATGGCAGGAGGGGCATACAGCTCATGCTACAGCTCAGGAAGCTATAATTGAAACCGAAAAAATGTTGGACGTTTATACCGATTTTGCCGAAAACTGGATGGCGGTTCCTGTTATCAAAGGAATTAAAACAGCAAATGAGCGTTTTGCAGGAGCATTGGAAACGTATTGTATTGAAGCATTGATGCAGGATGGGAAGGCTTTGCAGGCCGGAACCTCACACTTTTTAGGTCAAAATTTTGCAAAAGCATTTGATGTAAAATTTGCGAATAAAGAAGGTAAACAAGATTTTGTTTGGGCAACTTCCTGGGGTGTTTCTACTCGATTAATGGGGGCTTTGGTTATGACTCATTCGGATGATAAAGGGTTGGTATTACCTCCTAAATTAGCGCCTTTTCAGGTAGTTATTGTTCCTATCTATAAAAATGATGAGCAGTTTGCACAAATTACGGAGGTGGTGTTGAAAATGAAAAAAGCCATGGAAGCAAAAGGGATCAGTGTAAAATACGATGACAGAGATCATCAACGACCAGGATGGAAATTTGCAGAATATGAATTAAAAGGAGTGCCTGTTCGCATTGCTATTGGTGGGAGAGATTTAGAGAATGGAACAGTTGAGGTGGCACGCCGTGATACAATGGAAAAAGAAACCCTTCAACAAGCTGATATTGAAAATAAAATTGAGCATTTGCTAGAGCAGATACAAACCAATTTATACCAAAAAGCTTTAGCCATGCGCGAAATGAAAACATACATCGCTAACACATATGATGAGTTTCAGCAGATTTTAGAGAAAACGCCAGGTTTTGTTATGGCACATTGGGATGGAACAAGTGAGTCGGAAGAAAAAATTAAGGAAGAAACAAAGGCAACAATACGTTGCATTCCTTTAAATAATAAGTTAGAAGAAGGTGTTTGCATTTATTCAGGAAAGCCTTCAAAACAAAGAGTTGTTTTTGCTAAAGCATATTAACATAATTGGTTAAAAATTTGAAATGGAAAAACTAACGCCTCGCGAACTGATTTTAAAATCCTTCAAAGAAAAGTCAAGTATGAAGCAAGATGTTTACGCAAACACACTTGCTTCTTTTAATATCCTAAAATTAACTGCTAAAGAAGTTTTAGCTGAATTAAAAAAGGATGTTAATATCATTGATAAGCGAATCGTACTTGAATACAAAGAAAAAGGGGAGTTTGAGTTTGAATTGAGGATAGCTGGTGATTTATTGATTTTTGCTATGCATACCAATATTTTCGAATTCGATAAAACCAATCAGATGTGGAAGAGCTCTTATGTTAAGGAAGATCATTTTCGCTCCTTTTGCGGAATGATTAATATCTATAATTTTTTGAACGACTCCTTTAAATATAACCGTGTTCAAGATTTAGGCTATGTGATTGGTAGGATTTTTATAAATAAAGAAAATCACTTTTTTTTAGAAGGCAAGCGACAATTAGGCTTTTTATACAATGATTTTACGCATGCTGTTATTGATACAAATGGAATAAAAGCCATTTTAGAATCAACCATACTATATTGCCTGAATTTTGATTTGTTTACACCTCCTTTTGATGCTGTAAAAGAGATAAGTGTTATGGATATGCAAACATCTAGCGATAGCATGCAAATAAAAACTGGTAAACGTTTAGGATTTCGTTTTCAGGCAGATAGCGATGAAATTGTATAATATTTTTGAAAATAATGCTAATTTATTTTGTAGAAATCCTTTTTTAATTTACATTTGCACTCCGAAAAACAAAATTCGGCCCGTTCGTCTAGGGGTTAGGACGCCAGGTTTTCATCCTGGTAAGAGGGGTTCGATTCCCCTACGGGCTACCAAGGCGGTATTATCAAGATTTAAACTTGAAATGCCGCTTTTTTTATCCTAAAATTTTTTTAGCGCAATCCAAAGGAATATCACATTATACTTCATCAAAAATAATTGTTGCTTTATTTACACCATCATATTGAATAATAATGGTTGAATCTATTTTTTCAATTGTACTATCTTTTAAAAAAGATTGAAAATTAAAATCCACTGGTAAAATAATGTAACGGTATTTATGATGGTTTAATCGTTTTAGTTCTATTACTGTGTTTTTATCAGCCCTATCAATTTCTTCTAAAAACTGCGTTTGTGGTTTTACTTTGTGATGCAAGTAATAATCAACAGCAGCAAGCTGTATAAGCACTTTGTCTTTGCTAAAATGTATTGAAATGTATTCGGTAAGAATTTCGAAAATATCGTTTAACGAAAATTTATGAAAATCGCGTTTGGATTCGAAATGTAAGCCTAGTCCTAACAAGAAATCAAAAATAGAATAATTAGCTGTTACATATTTTAATGTATTTATTGCTCTTTTTTTGTTCCAATAAACTTCTAATGAATGTTCAACAACTGTAATTTTATGTAACTCTTCTTTTGATAAATAATGGCTTTCAATAATTTGGTAAGGAGGATTTGGATCGAATTTAAATCCATGTTTTTCAAATTTATTACGAAGAGGTGTTCCTTTTAAAAACTTTAAAAAACCTAATTGCAATTCGGGTGCAAAAATTTTAAATACTTCTTCGAAACTGTATTTTATGTCTTCAAAATAATCTAATGCAAGGCCAACAATTAAATCCAAATGCATTTCTATTTTGTCGGATAACTGAAGAATAATTCCTTTTGTTTTTTCGAAACTTTGTTTTCTGCTAACTTCTAAATTTGCTTTTTGGTTAACTGTTTGTATTCCAATCTCAAATCGGAACAAGCCTTTTGGAACATGTTCATTTATAAAATTAATAATATCGGGGTGAACAATATCGGCAGTTATCTCAAACTGAAAAACATTGTGTGGTTGATGATGTTCTAAAATAAATTTAAAAATATCAATTGTAAAATCTTTTTTGATATTAAATGTTCTGTCTAAAAACTTAATGGTTCGACCATGTTGCATTAAGTATAATAAATTGGATTTTATATTTTCGTCTGGCAAGTACCGTACTTTATTATCCAAGCTTGCCAAACAAAATTCGCATTTGTAAGGGCATCCTCTCGATGTTTCGATATAACAAACCTTATTATAAAGTTCATTCGGCAAATCGTTTATGTAAGGGTTTGTTTGAGCAAAGTTTTTAAGATCAAACATTGCTGCGCTTTTATTTTCAACAGCAACACCTTCTTTTTTCCAGACTAAACTGGGAACATTTTCAACATTCGGAAACGAATTTAAAAATTCCGTAAAAGGTGTTTCGCCTTCACCAACAATGATGTAATCTATTTCGGTTAATGCAATAATATCCTGCCATTCGTAACTTACTTCGGGGCCACCCAAAATAATTTTACAGACGGGGTTTAGCTTTTTAATTTTTTTTATTACCTCGAGTGTTGGCGTAATGTTCCAGATGTAACAGCTAAATGCAATTATCTGATACTTGCTACAAGCTTCTGCAATTTCATCTTTATCTTCTTTGATGGTAAACTCTCTCCAATCTAATCCTTCATGTTCTTTATTCAATTCGTATAACAAACGAATTGCAAGGTTCATGTGAATATATTTGGCATTAAGGGTGGTAAGTAGTACTTGCATAGCAAGAATAAAGGTAAGGTATTTTGATTTGTTTTATAAAATTGATTTATCGAATTTATTAATCAATAGCTGCACCATAGGGTGCAAACAAAAAATCAATTTCGGTGTCAATATCATACAGCATTTGCGAGCTTCGTGTGTTTTTATTGCAATATGGTTCTATCAATCGAAGCATGTTTTTATATCCATCCATCGTTAAATCGCAAAAGAAAATTTGATTATCCATTGTTATAATTCCTTCATCTTCGTCGGCAATGTGTAAAGTTAGTTTACAATTTACGGCTTCAATAAAAGGTAATGAATTTAAATTAAGGGCATTTCCATTTTTAATTATTGTTTCTTGAATAGCCGCTCTAAATTGTTTTGCTTGTTCCATATCAAAATCATACAAGCGTATTAAATGATCTTGGTATTCGTTTATTTCTTCAAGAAATTCTAATTTCATTTTTTTAATTATTTAGCACGCTACAATTTTAATTTGCAAACTTTTTATTGCTTTTTTATGGTGTTTGCGATTAGCATTTTAAGCTTTTTCAACAATGGCTATTTCTTCCTCCGTTAAATCATATAGTTTGTAAACTAGTTGGTCTATTTCTTTATCGGTAGCATCAATTTTTGATTTTAGTTCTCACTTTAACTACTTTAAATTCTTTATAAAAGGTTCAAAGGCATTTTCAAATTTTGAGATATTGCAGACGAAAAAATTATTCATTTTATCCCAATCAGATTCATTGTTTAAACTTACTTCTTGAAGTTCAATTTTTATGCGACTCATTTTATTGTCGGGTAATTCCTCCCAAACTAATGAGGAACCAAATGAATTTTCAATTTTTTCTTTATTTTGAGCTAATTTTTTAAAGTACATTTTATTTTTATCCTTACTAGAACTTACTATTGCAAGCTCAATGCGAACAAAGGACTTCGTAACCACAAAGACATATGTTATGCCACTTATACCTGCTCCTGCACTTATCCAATGATCCTTTGAAGGTGTAATGTTTGCGAAAAGAGTTGTGTTATTTATTAATGGAAGTAATTGATGCCAATACTTTTTTCTAACCCCAAATCTGTTTGGTTCAGATGATGCTTCGGAATTAGTTGAATATTTTATAAATAATTCATCTTCCATTTCAAATAAAGTAAGCAACTTTTTTAAAATACTGAATTTAGAGTTG
>CANCPZ010000154.1 GCA_947380175.1 Bacteroidota bacterium
TAAATAAAAATATTTGAATACCTATTATTGCTAAAATAAAGGTAGAAATTATTGAGTATAAAAGCTTAGTTGATAGTGTTGTGTGCGTATTTTCAATTAAAGGTAAAAATAATTTGAATTTTATTTTTTGTGATTTCATATTATTTTTGTTATTTTTTCTAAAGTAGAAAATACTTAAAACTAATTTTGCTTTCAATCAAAAAAAGCGACCAGTTACTTCTCAAAAATAAAATAAATACTTTATAAAAGCCAAGATTAGTGGTGTAATAATTTTAATAAAAAGCACAAGTAATTACTTAAAAGGATTCCTTGGTATCCATTCTGCAGGCTTTAAATAATCAAAAAAAGGCCTAAGTATAACGTTAGAAAAGGAATTCTGATGACGAATATAACAGGTTAACTGATGCGCTTGTGCGCCTACTGTACTTTTTATTTCGGATGCTGTTCGCCCAAGTATCAAGCATTGGGCTTTCATTTCAATGGCATCTTTTACGTAATCGTATAAAATATTCTGGTAAATTTCGAACTCTTTATTAAAATCATAATCAACTCCAATAAAATGTGCTTCTACTTGATTTTTCAAAAAAAAGGAAGACCTAAAACCAACGAAAATATCCTGGTAGTAATATGCACTAAACAAAAAATTATCGCCTAAAACATTTTTCATTTCGGCAAAATAATTTGATGTTAATGTTGCCATTCTAAATGACGCTTTAAAATGAACATTGTCGTATAATTGCTGAATTAAATTATGGTTTAGTTTAATATCTATAGCCGAAAAGCTTTTACGTTTAAGGCCTAATCCTTTTTTTACAATACTTTTGGCTCTATTACGATATTTTTTGCTCATCGCATTTAAATATTCATCAAACGTATCCCAATTAATATCCACAATCATATTGGGTTCTACTAAAAAATCATGGTATTTATAGTCTTTTAATTCTCTTGAATGTTCGATAGAATTGGAATAAAAATCTTTTACTAATATAGCGGCTATCTTTCCTCTGATTTTTTCTGTAACACTTATCCTGTAAATAACATCGACTAATGAATCGATTACTTTAATTTTATTAGCACTAGGAATGGTTGTTAAACCATGTTCACCACTAATACAAGCATTTCCACAAATAAGCAAACGCATATTTATTTTATCGGCATTTTTTATAATATGGTTCGATACCCTGTTTTTAAAATAATCAGCAATTACGCATAAAAATTCAGAGTCTTCTTTTTCAATTATTTTCCCAAAACTTTGTGAAGAAAAATCGATTACTTGAAAATAAGCTATAGCAATGGGTGATGATTTATCATAAATAATAGCATAATAAAAATGCATATTATCAGGATGTTCCTTTTCTAAGACAGTGAGAAAAGGAATTTGCAGAAATTCACTTCCAAAATTAACGATACTATTCCAATGCTCTTTATTAATCAATGAAACCGATTCGTATACTTCAAAAGCAAAACCTAATGCCTCTTTTCGAAAACTAGCCTTTTTTTTATTCGAAATTTTATTACAGGTAATCAGCATAATTTTTAAAAACTCCAACTATTAATAAAAAACTAATTATCAGAAAAGATACATTCAGTTTGTTGCGAAGAAAAGAAAAGTTCGAAAATTATTTCAACTTTTTATCTGATTCAGCTTTTGCATTTATTAAAATAGCGTCAGCTTTTTTATTTGCTTCATCCAACATATTTTGAACTTTTTTATCAATTTGCTCTTTTGCTTTTGGCGCAGCTAATTTAGCTGCTCCTTTAGCTATAGGGTTTGAAGCATTAGCAATTGTTTGATCAATGACTGCATAACCTTCTGCACGCGTTTTATCTGCTAGTGTTTGTGCTTGTGTTTTTATTTGGTCGACTTGAGCTTGAGCATCACGCATAATTCTATCGGCTTCTTCACGCGCCTTTGCTTTTAAAACATCAACACCTTGACCAATAATTTCTTTTACTTGTTCTTTTGCACTTTCTTTAGAGCCAAACAAATCAGTTTTAATTGTTGGTTTAGTTACTGTTCCACCAAACAATGCTTTAATTTTGACTTTTTCACCAAGTTTTAAATTTGTCCCAGCTTTTTGATTTAGCTGAGCCAATACACCACTTGCAGCTGCGTTAACCTGAGAACCAAATTCTGAAGTAGGAATTTCCAACACCCAAGTATAATCAATAGTTTGATCAAAACCTGTAGACCCTTTTACTGTCCCTGATATATTGCCAGCTTTTATTGGCATTTCGTCTACTTCTACTCTTCCTTCTTTAAACTTGTAACTTGCATTTACATTTTCAAATGACATACGTTTATATTTTTCTTGTTTCAATGCATCGGCTAATTTATTAATTGGTTCAAAACCTTCAAGAAGAACACTTTTAGTTTGTAATCTGCCATAACCTGATAATGAACTTAAAATAGGGGACATCTGTTCATCTAATAAAGTAGTGAATTTGATGGTGGTGCCAATTTTACCTTTTGCATATTTTGCAATAGGTGCAAGTTTTTGAACTGTATTAAAAGTTTTAAATGTTTTAGAAATATCAAAATTAGCAATGTCAATATCAAAATCAACCAATGGTTTTCTGATATTTTGGGTGTTATAAGAACCCGACATAACCAATGTTCCTTCTAAATCATTTATTTCCATTTTTAATTTATCCAATGTCATTTTACTATCGGTAACTCCTACTCCACCCGAAATATTTGTGATGATTAAATTATCATATAACATCTTGGCTATGCTAGCATTTAAGTTCACATCTAGATTTGAAGGAACAGCAATCACAGTCATTTTAACAGTATCAGGGGCTGCAGAAGCTTTTGGCTTGGTACTATCAACAGCCATAAACTCATTTAAATCAATCATGGATGATTTTAAATTGAAAGCCCCTTTTAATAATTCATTTTTTAAAAAGTATTGAAGGAAATTTTCGATTTTACCATCCATCTGAATATCGCTTCTGCCAACTTTTGCGTCAAACTGAGAAAGTGTAACAAATTGAGGAGTAAAGTTTAAAGCTAGTTTATTAATTTGGGTAGGATAATTTAATGAACTTGATTTATAATTCATGTTATCAATAGTTAATGTTCCATTTGCATCAAACTTATCATACTCCTTTTTTTCAATCGAACTCATTCTACCTTTCATTTTCACATCGGCTAATATCAAACCATTCAAATCATCCCCTTTTTCTAAAGGAATAACATCTTTGATTGTTGTTAAATTAATTTTAGCTATCACTTCAGCTATAATATTGGCATCCGAAACAGGTGTTGAAACATGTATTTTTGCATCCACTGGGTTTCCTGCCATCTCCATATGAAATTTATTTAAATCAATTACAGTTGCATCAGGGATGCCAGTTTTGTTATCTACAACCAAATCAACCTGAATGTTTGTAACAGATTTTGGTAATAAAGGATATTTAAACATCGCATCTTTGATATTTAATTTAACACCAAAAGCTGGCATTGTTTTATCACCATATATTCCTTTTACAAAACCATCTAAAGTAAGCAAACCAGAGGTTTTTACATCTTTAAAATCAGCAGTATAAACTCCAGGAACTAAGGATAAAATATTTTTAAATTCGGTTTGGTTGGCTTTAAATTTTAAATCCATATCCATATCAGATTTAGGCATTGCAAAATAACCATCCAAACCAAGCCTTAAATCATTCAATGAGAATTCATTTTCTTTAAATGTAAATTTAAAATTAGGCATATCAGCCTCAAGATCCATCTTAATATTAGTTTTCACTTTTTTCAAATAAGTAACTCCACCATAAGACATTGTAAATTTCTCAATATCTGTAAGTGTATTCATCAAAAAAACATCTTGAGTAAAATTACCTTTTAAGGTATGGTTCATATTATACAATTCGGTATAAAACCCTAAAGAGGCATCATCATAAATAATATAACCATTTTTTATTTCGAAATTTTTCAACGTCATTTTAAATTTAGACGGTTCGGTAGTATTAGCTTTTGTTGTATCAGAATAAGGTTTGGTAATATCCCAATTTGCTTTCCCATTTTTTAATACCAATGCATGTATGCGAGGTTGGTCAATTACAATCGAATTAATTTTATATTGATTACCTTTTATAACACTCATTAAATTTAAACCAACTGTAATATTTTTTGAATATAAAAGTGTATCACCTTCAAAATCCCCAATATTTGCAACACTTAAGCTATCTATCGAAAGTGTAAAATCAGGAAAAGTGCTAATTAATGTTAAATCAAATTTTCCAAAATTTACTTTTGCATTTAAACTTTTATTGGTTTCATCCTTTACAAATTGAACAATCTGTTTTTTAAATAAAAATGGTGCTGCTATAATTAAAACAAGTAATAGAACGAAAGTTACACCTGTCCATTTAAGGATTCTACGAAATAAACTTTTTTTCTTTTTAGGTTCGTTTGACATAATTTTATTTAAATTTTTGATGATTTGTTTCTTAATAAATGATCGACTAAAACCAAAGCAGCCATCGCTTCAACAATTGGAACTGCACGAGGCAATACACAAGGATCGTGTCTACCTTTTCCAGACATTTCAACTGATACACCTTTTGAATTTACGGTAGCTTGTTTTTGAATAATAGTTGCTACTGGCTTAAAAGCCACCTTAAAATAAATGTCTTCTCCATTACTTATTCCACCTTGTATTCCACCAGATAGGTTTGTTTTGGTAGCTATTTTTCCATTGCTTCGAATAAACAAATCATTATGCTGAGTACCTAACATTTTAGAACCTTCAAAACCACTTCCATACTCAAACCCTTTTACAGCATTAATACTCAGCATTGCTTTTCCGATATCCGCATGCAATTTATCGAAAACGGGTTCTCCTAATCCAACAGGAGTGCCTTTTATAACGCAAGATATTACCCCGCCAATGGTGTCGCCAGCTTTTCGAACTTGTTCAATTTTCTGAATCATTGTATCTGCAAGTAATTGATCAGGACAACGAACAATATTAGAATCAATTTTAGAAAAATCTAATTCTTTATAATCTTTTAACAATTTAATATCTCCAACTTGTGAAGTATATGCATTGATAATAATTCCATTTTTTTTCAAAACTAATTTTGCAATAGCTCCTGCAACAACTCTAATTACGGTTTCACGTGCAGAAGACCTTCCTCCTCCTCGATAATCACGAGTACCATATTTTGCATCATAGGTATAATCAGCATGTGAAGGACGATATACATCAATATTATGATTGTAATCTTTAGATTTTTGATTTTCGTTACGAACAATAAAACCAATAGGAGTACCTGTAGTTTTACCTTCAAAAATACCTGATAAAAATTCTACTCTATCACTTTCCTTTCGTTGTGTTACAATATGCGATTGCCCAGGACGTCTTCGGTCTAATTCAGACTGAATAAATTCAAGATTAATAGTTAATCCTGCAGGACAACCATCAATAATACCACCCAAGGCCTCACCATGTGATTCACCAAAAGTTGAAAGTGTAAAAAGTTTTCCGAGTGTATTACCAGCCATAATATCTTCTAAAATTTAAACAACAAATTTAATGAAATAAAGGAATTGGTCAAAGATAAATACAGAATATAATATAGGTTAAAAAAAGTTTAAACCCTTTTTAATAGGGCAATACAATACACTTTATTTTCGATTTTATTTATCTAACCATTTTTTGAAATCACCTACACGTTCTCTACTAACTATACAATCATCATCTTGCAAGGTCAATAAATTAAGTTTTAACCTACTATTAAAATAGCTACTCACTTTTTGAATTACACTTATATTTACAATTACCTTCCTATTGATTCTAAAAAATATAGCAGGATCAAGTAGTTCTTCTAGAGCAGCTAAAGTAAAATCGAGTGCGTACCTTTTACCTCTATCAGTAGTAAGTAAAACAATACTATCTTCAAAAATAAAATGTGAAATTTCTTCCGTTTTAACAGTTTTAATTGAATCACCCATTTTAACCATAAAACGGTTTTTGTATTGTTTATTTAAAGTATTGTAAGCAGTAGCCAATATTTCTAATATTGCCGGATTATAATT
>CANCPZ010000155.1 GCA_947380175.1 Bacteroidota bacterium
TTGGAAAAAATTAGCTAAGCGACCAATTATTGAATTAGAAAAATTGAATGGCTTAATAAAAAATGTTTTTGATGATGTACAAAAAAATGGAGATGTTGCTGTAAAAAGATATACTTCGCTATATGATAAAGTAGAATTAAAAGCATTACAGGTTAAGGAAAAGGTTTTTTCAGATGCATCGAAAGCTCTTTCTAATGAATTAAAATTAGCAATACAATTAGCAAAAAAAAATATTGAAGTATTTCACAAATCACAGTTGGAGGTTTCAAAAGTTATTGAAACTACTATTGGTGTAAAATGCTGGAGAGAAAGTCGTGGGATTGAAAAGGTAGGTATTTATATTCCTGGAGGTTCGGCACCATTGTTTTCTACTGTATTGATGCTTGGAGTGCCAGCAAAATTAGCTAGATGCAAAGAAGTTGTGTTATTTACCCCTCCAGATAAAAATGGCAAAATAAATCCAGCTATTTTATATGCAGCAAATTTAGTTGGTATCACTTCTGTGTTTTCTGTTGGAGGCATACAAGCTATTGCAGCCATGACTTTTGGAACAAAAAGCATTATAAAAGTAGATAAAATATTTGGGCCAGGAAATCAATATGTTACCGCTGCAAAGCAATTAGCGCAATTTCGCGGTGTTGCAATTGATATGCCTGCAGGACCAAGTGAAGTTTTGATTATTGCTGATAAAACAAGCGTTCCAGAATTTATAGCCGCTGATTTATTATCACAAGCTGAGCATGGAGCAGATAGTCAGGTAATTTTATTATCAGATGATGAAAAGGTGGTATTTGAAACAATTAATGAATTAAATCGGCAAGTAAAACGATTACCAAGAAAAACGATTGCAGAAAAGGCATTAAAAAAAAGTAAAGCAATTGTTTTTAAAAATATTGCTGATTGTATTGCATTTAGTAATGAATACGCCCCCGAACATTTAATATTGGCAATTAATAATGCAAATAGAGTTATTCCATCTATTATTAATGCTGGTTCGGTATTCCTTGGAAATTATAGTTGCGAAAGCGCAGGCGATTATGCGAGTGGTACAAACCATACATTGCCAACAAACGGATATGCAAAATCATACAGCGGTGTATCGCTGGATAGTTTTTTGAAAAAAATTACGTTTCAAGAATTATCTAAAAAGGGATTACAAAACATAGGACCAGCAATTGAATTAATGGCAGAAGCCGAACAATTATTCGCTCACAAAAATGCAGTTACACTGCGATTAAAAAAGAAATAAAATGTTTGAATTAGAAAATAATGTACGAAAAAACATACTCCAATTAAAAGCATATTCAAGTGCTAGGGATGAGTTTTCGGGTAAAGATGGTGTGTTTTTAGATGCGAATGAAAACCCCTATGGATCGCTTAATCGCTATCCGGATCCACAACAGAAAAAATTGAAAAATAAATTAAGTGAATTAAAATCTATTCCAGTCGAAAATGTTTTTGTTGGCAATGGAAGTGATGAAGTTATTGATATATCATTCCGAATATTTTGCGAACCGGGCAAAGATAAAGCGTTAACCTTTTCACCAACTTACGGGATGTATGATGTATCATCTGATATAAATAATATTGAACTGATAAAAATTCCACTTGACGATACATTTCAAATAGATTTTAAAACACTTGAAACACATTTGAAAGATAATGACTTAAAACTTATTTTAATTTGCTCGCCAAATAATCCAACAGGAAATATTTTAAAAAACATTGATTGGATTTTAGAACGTTTCAAAGGAATTGTAATTGTTGATGAAGCGTATATTGATTTCAGTAAATCAGATTCGTACATTTCAAAAATTGAAAAATACCCAAACTTAATTGTATCACAAACATTTAGTAAAGCCTGGGGTTTAGCTGCAGCAAGGGTTGGTACAGCTTATTCGGATAGTAAAATTATTTCATTATTCAATAAAGTAAAAGCACCTTATAATGTTAGTGAACTTAACCAAATAGCTGCTATAAATGCTTTAGAGAATTTCAAAGAATTTTCAGAGAAAAGGGAAATCATATTGCAACAAAAACTTTGGCTAGAAAATGAATTGAGTTTAATTCCTCTAGTAAAAAAGGTTTATCCTTCAGATAGTAATTTTCTTTTAATTGAAACATTAGATGCAAACAAAATCTACAAAAATCTAGTTGCACAAAAAGTGATAACACGAAATAGAAATAGTTTAGTAAAGAACTGTATTAGAATAACAGTAGGAAGTTCAGAAGAAAATATAAAACTTATTAATGCTTTAAAAAAAAATTAAAAATGAAAAAAGTATTGTTTATTGATAGAGATGGAACATTAGTTATTGAACCACCAGTAGATTTACAATTAGATAGTTTAGAAAAACTTGAGTACTACCCAGGTGTATTTCAATCACTTTCAAAAATTGTAAAAGAGTTAGATTACATTTTAGTTATGGTAACTAATCAAGATGGATTAGGAACTGCTTCGTTTCCTGAAGAAACATTTTGGCCCGCACAAAATAAAATAATTCAGGCGTTTAAAAATGAAGGCGTTCAATTTTATGAAATACTAATAGATAAATCATTTCTGGACGAGAAATTACCTACTCGAAAGCCTGGAACTGCAATGCTTAATCATTATATTAAGGGTGATTATGATATCGAAAATTCGTTCGTTATTGGTGATAGATTAACAGATATTCAGTTGGCTAAGAACTTAAATTGTAAAGCTATTTATTTGAGTGAGGAAAAAAATGAAAATGCTGTTTTAACAACAAAAAGTTGGTCGGATATATATCAACTTTTAAAATCAGAACCACGCAAATTTAAACTAATTCGTAAAACTTCTGAAACAAAAATAGCAGTTGAAATAAACCTCGATGGTTCTGGTAAAAGTTCTATTTCCACAGGTTTAGGTTTTTTTGACCACATGCTAGAACAGATTGCAAAACATGGTAATATTGATTTGTTGATTAACGTTGAAGGAGATTTAACTATTGATGAACACCACACAATAGAGGATGTGGCAATTACTTTAGGTGAAGCATTTGTAAAAGCATTGGGAAGTAAAAAAGGTATTGAAAGATATGGATTTTTACTACCAATGGATGAATGTCTAGCGCAAGTAGCAATTGACTTTGGTGGAAGACCTTGGCTTGTTTGGGAGGCTGAATTTAAACGTGAAAAAAT
The DNA here is from genome assembly GCA_947380175.1 of Bacteroidota bacterium. Lineage (GTDB taxonomy): Bacteria > Bacteroidota > Bacteroidia > 2-12-FULL-35-15 > 2-12-FULL-35-15 > 2-12-FULL-35-15. Next base: position 3,163 of record CANCPZ010000155.1, read on the forward strand.
TGGAGATATGCCAACCGAAATGTTTATGCACTTTTTTAAATCGTTTAGCGATAATGCAAAATGTAATTTAAATATCAAGGCTGATGGAGAAAACGAACACCACAAAATAGAATCCATTTTTAAAGCATTTGCTAAAGCTATTAAAATGGCTGTAAATAAAACAAGTAATTTTTCTATACCAAGTACTAAAGGAAGCTTATGATTGCAATAATTAAATACAATGCAGGTAATGTAAAGTCAGTTGAAAATGCCGTTCGAAGACTAGGATTTGATTGCATAGTAACGGACGATAAAGAAAAAATAAAAGCTGCTAAAAGTGTTATTTTCCCTGGCGTTGGTGAGGCTAGTTCAGCGATGGAATACTTAAAAAGATATGAGTTGGATGACCTTATAAAATCGTTAAAGCAACCAGTTTTAGGAATTTGTTTAGGTCAACAATTGATGTGTAACTATTCTGAAGAGGGGAATACAAACTGTATGGCAATTTTTGATTCAATCGTTAAAAAATTCCCTCCCTTGGATTTAGTTCCTCACATGGGATGGAATAATTTAATAAAAACAAAAGGTGAATTATTTACTGGCGTAAATGCAGATGATAACGTTTATTTTGTACATAGTTATTATGCTGAAATAATTGCAGACACATCGGCGGTATGTGATTATATTTTGCCGTTTGCTGCTGCTATGCAAAAAAATAATTTTTATGCTACTCAGTTTCACCCCGAAAAATCTGCTAGTGTAGGAGAAATAATTTTAAAAAATTTTTTAAATCTATGAGAATAATTCCAGCTATTGATATTATTGATGGCAAATGTGTTCGACTGTCTCAAGGAGATTATGCTACACAAAAAATATATAATGAAAATCCATTGGAAGTTGCTAAAGAGTTCGAAGCAAATGGTATTAATTATTTGCATTTAGTAGATCTTGATGGTGCTAAATCAAATAAAATCGTCAACCATAAAGTGTTAAATGACATTGCAGTAAAAACAAAATTGAAAGTTGATTTTGGTGGAGGTTTAAAAAGCAACGAAGATTTAAAAATCGCCTTTGAAAACGGAGCATCTCAAATAACAGGAGGAAGTATTGCTGTGGCTAATAAAACACTTTTTATGGAATGGTTACAAATTTATGGTCCCGATAAAATAATTTTAGGTGCCGATTGTAATAATAGAAAAATTGTAACACATGGTTGGTTAAACACTTCCGAATTAGATGTTGTTGATTTCATAAAAGAGTATGAATGCGAAGGCATTAAATATGTTATAAGCACTGACATTAGCAAGGATGGTATGTTGCAAGGATCTTCAAATGATTTGTATGCTGAAATAATTAAAGAAACGAAAATAAAATTAATTGCAAGTGGGGGTGTATCCTGTTTAAATGATTTGGTTTTATTAAAAAGGATGGGTTGCGAAGCTGCTATTGTAGGCAAAGCAATTTATGAAAATAAAATACAATTAAAAGACCTTAGTCGTTTATGGTAAAAAAAAGAATTATTCCATGTTTAGATATTAAAGATGGACGAACAGTGAAAGGTGTTAATTTTATTGGTATTCGAGATGCTGGGGACCCAATAGCGTTAGCAAAAAAATATGTAGCTGAAGGAGCAGATGAATTGGTTTTTTTGGATATAACAGCAACAGTTGAAAAAAGAAAAACACTAATAGGGTTGGTTGAAAAAATTTCTGAAGAAATAAATATCCCATTTACTGTTGGAGGTGGAATAAATTCTATTGAAGATGTTTCTTTAATTATTAAAGCTGGTGCTGACAAGGTGAGTATAAATTCTGCTGCAGTAAAACGACCTCAACTTATTTCTGAAATTGCAAGAGAGTTTGGCAATCAATCTGTTGTTGTTGCAATAGATACCAAATATGAAACAAATGATTGGTTTGTTTATGTAAATGGAGGAAAAGTGCCAACTCAACTAAAAAGTGTGGAATGGGCAAAAAAAGCCGAGGAGCTTGGTGCGGGTGAACTATTATTAACATCTATGAATAATGATGGTACCAAAAATGGATTTGCTATTGATATTACAAATTTAGTGAGTATATCAGTTAACATACCTGTAATTGCATCTGGTGGAGCTGGTTCAAAAGAACATTTTAAAAATGTATTCCTACAAACAAAAGCAAGTGGTGGCTTAGCTGCAAGCATTTTTCACTTCGGTGAAATTCCAATTCCTGAATTAAAAAAATATTTAAAAAATCAAAACATACCAATAAGATGAATATAGATTTTAATAAATCAAATGGATTGGTTCCAGTGATTATCCAAAATGAGTTGAATCAACAAGTTCTTATGTTGGGTTATATGAATGAAGAAGCGTTCATAAAAACAAAAGCTGAATGCAAGGTTACTTTTTTCAGTCGTAGTAAAAACAGACTTTGGACAAAGGGCGAAACCTCAGGAAATTTTTTAATTGTAAAAGATATACAAATCGATTGCGACAATGATTCTATTTTAATCAATGTTGATCCTATTGGGCCAACCTGCCATACAGGAGCTAACACCTGTTTTGGAGAAAATAAAAGCAGTTCTTTTTTATATGATTTAGAACAAACTATTTCAAAGCGAATTGATGAAGACGATGAAAATTCGTATACGAATAAACTTTTTAAAAGAGGAATTAATAAAGTTGCTCAAAAAGTTGGTGAAGAGGCTGTAGAGCTTGTTATTGAAGCTAAAGACAATAATGATGATTTGTTTAAAAACGAAGCAGCAGATTTATTATATCATTTTTTAATTTTATTAAAAGCAAAAAAAATAAAATTGAAGGATGTGGAGTTAGTATTGAAAAGTAGGAGTAAATAGGTAATAAGGTTTCTTAA
>CANCPZ010000156.1 GCA_947380175.1 Bacteroidota bacterium
GTACAAGCTTTTGAACGTATTTCATCTTTTCGTTCAGTGGCAGCTTTAAATCAGCAAATATTTTTGGAACCATGCGCGAACCTTTGTCCTCGTGCCCATGAAATGTCCAACCCTGATCCACATCAAATCTTTTAGTTGGTGGTTTTGCAATGTCGTGTAAAATAGCAGCCCAACGCAACCAAAGGTCGTCAGTTGTTTTACAAATATTATCAAGCACTTCCAGCGTATGATAAAAATTATCTTTATGCGATTTACCATTGCGCACTTCAACGCCATGAAGATTAACCATTTCAGGGAAGATAAAATTTAATAATCCAGTATCAAATAATATTTTAAACCCAATGGAAGGAACAGGTGAACGTATAATTTTATTTAATTCATCAGCAATTCGTTCCTTCGAAATGATTTTTATGCGCTCTTTATTTTTTGAAATACTTATTAGAGAATCTTCTTCGATTACATAATTTAATTGTGTTGCAAACCTGATGGCACGCATCATTCGCAAAGGGTCATCGGAATAGGTAATATCAGGATTAAGAGGTGTACGAATGAGTTGTGCTTCCATATCTTTTACACCATCAAAGGGGTCGATCAACTCACCATAATTTTTTGAACTTAATGAAATGGCAAGCGCATTGATTGTAAAATCTCTCCGATTTTGATCGTCTTCCAAAGTTCCATTTTCCACAATGGGTTTACGGCTTTCGGAACGATACGATTCCTTTCGAGCACCTACAAATTCAATATCATAATCTTCATAAACAATTTGAGCAGTACCAAAATTTTTATACACATTTACATGATATTTATTTCCTAATTTTTTTGCAACTCGATGTGCTAAATCAATACCACTGCCAATGGCAACAACATCAATATCTTTACAAGGTCTGTTCAATAATAAATCACGAACCCATCCACCAATAACATAAGCAGGCACATTCATTTCATCGGCACATTCCGAAATAATTCTAAAAATTGGATGAGTTAATTTTGCTTTCCACATACTATGCTATAAAATGTATTTAATCAAGAGGGGGAAATCTAAAAGTAATATAGATTTTTTATTTTCTAATTATTTTAACTTCGCCATTTAATGCAATTTTAATAATGGTAGATGGCTTTACAGAACAGATTTCTTTTTGACGGAGTTTTACAATGTAATCAACACTATTTATAATACCTAACTTAATATCATTAAAAGAGGAAGGTGTTGCTTCTCCGCTTATATTAGCCGAAGTAGAAACAATAGGTTTAGTGAATTTATGAATTAATGTTTTACAAAAATTATCTTTTACTAAACGTATTCCAACACTGTTATCTGCAGCAATAATGTTTTGTGCAAGCATTCTACCATCGGGATAAATAATTGTTAATGGCTCCTCTGCCGATTCAATTAGCTCCCAAGCTATTTCCGGAACCTCCTTTACATAGCGGTTAATCATTGTTTCGTCCGACACTAAAACAACCATGCTTTTATATTCTGCACGTTGTTTTATTTTAAAAATTTTGGTAACAGCCTCTTTGTTACGTGCATCGCAACCGATGCCCCAAACAGTATCAGTAGGGTACAAAACAGTTCCTCCTTTACGAAGCACTTCAATTGCATTTTTTATTTCTTCATCCATTGAGTAAAAAATGATGGTGGCAATAGCTTTAGTAATTTTTACGAATATACAAAAAACTCAATCAGGCAATACCAAATAATTCTCTTTGTTATATTCAATTATATTATTGTCGAGCAACAACTGAATGGTATGTAATATTTTATGTTCATTACCAACTGTTACTGCATTTACAAGCTTTATAAGTTGCAAGGGATGAACAGCTAATAGTTGTAAAATTTGTTCGCTAATAATATCAAACTCATCCGATTGTAATATTATTTTATTTTCTTCCAAACATAAATCGCATTGATTGCATCGATTGGTATTTGTTTCGCCAAAGTAAGCTAGCAAAATTTGGCTACGGCATTTATGCTCACTTTCGGCGTAATGAATTACACTATCCATTCGGTCGATTGCACGCTTTTTAAGAAGCGAAAAATTTTCTTTAGATAATACCAAATGCTTTGCATCCACACGCTCTTGCTCAAAGGTAATTTGCGGAAGCTCGGTTTGTGGAAGATATGTTACTAATTTATGCTGTTGTAAATAATTTAATTTTTTAATTACTTCAATCCTTGAAGTAGTTATTTTTTGTGCTAAATCAGCTTCATTTATTTTCACAAAATTATCGAACATACCAGCGTGGGAACGCAGCAACAATTTTAAAAACGGATCAAATACAGGTGTTGCAATTTGAAATTTATATAAATCTTCACGGTTAACTTCGAACTTTATTCGCGATGGTTGATAAAAAGCTTCGGTCATTGAAATGTATCCTTCTTTTTCAAGAAATTTTAAACTATTAAAAACAGTAAGCGAATACAATTTATAAGTATCGCACAATGCAGCAATATCAAAATTAAATGAAACACCAAGTCCTGATCCAGTTGCAAGCTGATAATAATTTGCAAGCGCCTGATAGGTTTGTTTGATATCTTCTATTTCAGGAAAACTAATTTCAACATTACGTTCCAATTCTAATTTATCGCCTTTGTTGTAAAGCAAAATGGCAAATGCTTTTTTTTCATCACGACCTGCTCTGCCAGCTTCCTGAAAATAAGCTTCTAACGAATCGGGTAAATCCACATGCACTACAAAACGAACATCCGGTTTATCTATTCCCATTCCAAAAGCATTGGTACAAACAATTACACGTATTTTATTATGCATCCAATCGCTTTGTTTCTGATCACGCATTTTTACATCCAATCCTGCGTGATAAAAATCGGCACTGATATTATTACTCCTTAAATAATTCGCAATATCTTGTGTTTTCTTACGATTACGGGCATAAACAATACCTGTGCCGTTTAACTTATTTATAATTTTTACAAGCCTTGCTAATTTATCTTCTTCGTTTAAAACAACGTAGGCCAAATTTTTTCGTTCAAAACTTTTTTGTAAAACATGTTCCTTTTTAAATCCTAATTTTTCTTGAATATCTTTTACAACCTCTTTTGTTGCTGTTGCTGTTAAAGCCAACATAGGCACTTTAGGTAAAAGTTCGCGAAGTGTTTCTATTTTTAAATAACTTGGTCGAAAATCATATCCCCATTGAGAAACACAATGAGATTCATCTATAGCAATCAAATTCACCTTCATTTTTTGAAGACGAACTTTTACGATTTCATTTTCCAATCGCTCGGGAGACAGGTAAAGGAATTTAATATTGCCATGCACACAATTATCAAGTGCAATATCAATTTCGCGTTTATGCATTGCCGATGTAATAGCAATGGCTTTAACACCTTTATTCACAAGATTTTCAACTTGGTCTTTCATTAAAGCAATTAAAGGGGAAACAACAATACAAATACCTTCTTGAGCTAAAGCAGGGACCTGAAAACAGATAGATTTTCCACCACCAGTAGGTAACAAAGCCAATGTGTCTTTACCCTGAAGCACAGCATTGATAATATCTTCCTGTAAAGGACGAAATTGCTTATATCCCCAATACTTTTCTAATATTTCGTAAATGTTCTCCATTGTAGTTTTGAACTACGAAGATATTAAGAAAGTTCATAATTATTATTTTCTTATTCTATTAAGTAAAATCAGAATTTTATGCCTTTGATAAGTTAGCTCATCGATTATTTATTTTAGTTGAAATAAAAATTAAATGTACCTACATATAGTATTGTTTTTACCTTTGCCAAAAATCATAAAAACCTATGAAATTATTAATTGAGTATTTAAAACGATATAAAGGATTAGTTGCGTTGGCCTTGCTATTAGCAACTTTCAATCAGATATTTTCTTTATTAGACCCGTTGGTATTCAAACACATTGTTGATGATTATGCTTCAAAATCAACTACATACACAAAACTGGAATTTATAAAAGGGGTTGGAACTCTCATATTAATTGCAATGGGTTTTGCCATGGTATCACGCATTGCTAAAAACTTTCAGGATTATTTTGTAAATGTTATCACACAAAAATTGGGTGCTCAAATTTATTCGGATGGACTAAAACATTCATTAGAATTACCTTATCAGATTTTTGAAGACCAACGCAGCGGCGAAACGCTGGGCAAATTGCAAAAAGTACGAGTTGATGTAGAAAAATTAATTATGGCTTTTATCAGCGTGCTTTATACATCTTTGGTTGGAGTTGCTTTTGTTATGATTTATGCAATCAACATCCACTGGTCTATTGCGCTTGTTTACTTTTCTGCTGTGCCAATTTTGGGTTATGTAACTTCAATTTTAAGTAAACGAATAAAAGTAATTCAAAAAAAGATTGTTGGCGAAACAACAGCTTTAGCGGGATCTACAACTGAATCATTACGAAATATTGAGTTAATAAAAAGTTTAGGATTAGCCGATCAGGAAATAAAACGATTAAATAATACTACTTTAAAAATACTTGGTTTAGAGCTAAAAAAAGTACGTTATATTCGGAGTATTAGCTTTATTCAAGGAACGTTTGTAAACTTATTAAGAAGTTGCATATTATTTTTATTATTGTTTTTAATATTCAATAAAATATTAACACTTGGCGATTTATTTTCATTACAAATTTATTCCTTCTTTATTTTTGGTCCTCTTCAAGAGTTAGGTAATATAATTATGATATACAGGGAAGCTGAAGTTTCCTTAGATAATTTTCAATCTATTTTAAATACCCCAAAAGAACAGAAACCAGAAAATCCAATACAAGTTAATAGTTTAGAAACACTAGAATTTAAAAATGTTAGCTTTAAACATCAAACATCAAGCAATAAAGCTCTTGATAATATTTCATTTAATGTAAAAAGTGCCGAAACAATTGCTTTTGTTGGTCCATCAGGCGCAGGAAAAACATCATTAGTAAAACTATTAGTTGGTTTATATCAACCTCAAGAAGGAGAAATAGTATATAATGGGCATAATTACAATTTAATCAACCTTGATCAACTTCGCTCTCAAATTGGCTTTGTTACGCAAGACACCCAACTTTTTTCGGGAACGATAAAAGAAAATTTATTATTTGTTGCCCCAAATGCTACTGATGAAGAATGCCTAGATGTTTTAAATAAAGCAGCTTGTAAAGGATTATTAGCAAGGGCTGATAATGGAATTGAAACTATGATTGGTGAAGGTGGAGTAAAAGTTTCGGGTGGAGAAAAACAACGTTTATCAATTGCTAGAGCCCTTTTACGCAAGCCCTCTTTATTGGTTTTTGATGAAGCTACATCTTCACTAGATTCAATAACAGAAGAAGAAATAAGTAAAACAATACGCGAACTATCTGAAAACAAAAATCAGATAACGATTTTAATTGCGCACCGATTAAGTACCATTATGCATGCTGATAAAATATTTGTACTAGAAAAAGGTAACATAATTGAACAAGGTAAACACGATGAATTACTTGATCAAAAAGGCTTATACTATGCTATGTGGCGACAACAAATTGGAGAAAGATATTAAATACAATTAATGATTAGGACTTAATTTCTCTGTGTTTTTTCCAATACCGTTTGCCGTAGCCACAAAATATCTCTTCTCCTGATTTGATATTTCGTATTGCAATTAAACACACGTTTTCGTTTTCATCCAATGCTATTTCTGTATTGTTTTTAAATCCTGAATTAACAAATCCTTGAGCATCATTTGAATATTTAGCAAAACAGGTTACCTTCCTTGAATCCATAATACTTCCATCAACCATATTTATAAAGTACTGATCGTTTCCTTTTTTAGCTCTTAATTTAGCCTGCTCCTCCGTTAATATTTCTCCTTTAAAAACAGAAACCGTTTCGTCTTTATATATATCAATTGCTGTGTACAATCCTAATCCAGCATTGGGTAATTGCGAAACTTTCATGAATAAATATGCAGATTCAGTTGCTTCGATTTTATTACTAGTGTCGGTAGCGTA
>CANCPZ010000157.1 GCA_947380175.1 Bacteroidota bacterium
TATGATAATTTTATACCATATTATTTAAAATTTGGAAAACAATTAATCCCCAATTTAAAAGAACTATTTGATTTGTTGGAGTTTGAAATGTTGGTGTTAGAAATTTAGAACGAGGAGTTAAATGGTAAAAATAGTGTTGTAAAAAATAATTCATTGAAAACAAAAATAAATAAATCATTATTAGAGCAAGGTTACGAATTGCCATTAATGGAAGAGTTTTACACTATTCAAGGCGAAGGATTTCATTCAGGTAAGCCGGCTTATTTTATTCGTGTTGGAGGTTGCGATGTAGGTTGCCACTGGTGTGATGTAAAAGAAAGTTGGGATGCATCTTTACATCCAACTACAGCAGTTGATTTAATTGTGAAAAATGCATTAAAATTCCCCGGAAAAGCTGTTGTAATAACAGGTGGTGAACCAAGTATGTATAATTTAGAATACATTACTTTACAGTTAAAACTTCAAGGTATACAAACATTTATCGAAACATCAGGAGCTTATAATTTAACTGGAGAATGGGATTGGGTTTGTCTTTCACCAAAAAAAACAAGCACTCCTCTTGCCATTAATTATGAAAAAGCAAGCGAATTAAAAATTATTGTACACAATAAAAATGATTTTGAATGGGCCGAAAAAAATGCACAATATGTAAATTCTGATTGCAAATTATTTTTACAACCCGAGTGGAGTAAGGCAAAAGAAATGATGCCACTAATAGTTGATTATGTAATGGCTCATCCTAAATGGAATGTGTCTTTACAAACGCATAAGTATATGAATATACCCTAATTAATGGCTTAATATTTGAAAACAAAAAAATGCTATGAAAAAACTTTTATTTTTATTACTAACATTTAGTTTAATTATTTCTTGCAAGGCTCAATTACCGATGGGGACTTACTCATCATCAAATAAAAAAGCAATAGCTTTATTTGAAAATGCATTAAAATATTTTGAAACGCATAACGACTCGAAAGCTGTTGAAGAATTAAAAAAAGCAATTGAAAGGGATCCTGTTTTTATTGAGCCACATTTACTACTTGCCGAGATTTATATTGAATACAAGCAGCCTCAGCAAGCCATTGATGAGTACTTGAAGTCATTAGAAATAGATCCTAAATTTGATAAAAAAACATTTTACAATCTTGCAAATCTTGAGTTTTCATTAGGTAAATATGCAGAAGCGAAGAAGGATTACGAAACATTTTTAAAAAATCCAAATATAAATCCCAATGCAAGAGAAATAGCCGAACCTCAATTGGCGAATTGCAACTTTGCTATCAATGCCATAGCTAATCCTGTTCCGTTTGCACCCAAAAATATGGGTGAAGGAATAAATTCTAATTTTGATGAATATTTTCCTGCTATCACTGCTGATGCGCTTACATTTTTATTTACCAGAAATAACCGAACAGAAAATATTGATTTGCAAGAAGATTTTTTATTAAGTAAAAAAGTAGATGGTGTTTGGCAAAAGGCAAAACTTATCGGAAATGGAATCAATACATCTGGTAACGAAGGTGCACCAAGTCTATCTACTGATGGACAACTTTTATTTTTTGTTGCCTGTCAGGAAATGGATGGAAACTATGGTGCTGACAGAAAAGGTTTAGGAAGTTGTGATATTTTTTATACTCAAAAGGTCGGCGAAAGATGGTCAAAAGCATATAATTTGGGACAACCCATTAACTCTAAATTTTTCGAATCTCAACCTTCATTTTCTGCCGATGGTAAATCATTGTATTTTGTAAGTAATAGGTTAGGAGGTTTAGGTCAAACCGATATTTTTGTTTCTACCTTAAAAGAAGATGGCAGCTGGGGACCCCCTCGTAATTTGGGTAATAAGATAAATACCCCACAAAAAGAAGAGTCAGTGTTTATTCATCCCGATGGTAAAAGCCTTTATTTTGGATCAAATGGGCATGTTGGTATGGGTGGGTTAGATTTATATGTTTCGCGTATGGATGCTAATGGAGTGTTTGGTGAACCTGTTAATTTAGGTTATCCAATTAATACTTTTGCTGATGAAAATAGTATTTTGATTGGAGCTTCGGGTGATTTAGCATATCTTGCCTCTGCCAGACCAGGCGGTTTTGGAGGTTTAGATTTGTATCAATTTGATTTGTACGAAGCTGCTCGACCAGGGAAAATTACCTATGTTAAAGGTAAAGTTTACGACGCAAATACTAAACAACCTTTAAGTGCTCACTTTGAGTTGATAGATTTAGAAACTGCTAAATCGGTAATAATCTCGGATGCAAATGCTGGTAACGGTGAGTTTTTAGTTACACTACCAGTAGATAAAAACTATGCTTTAAATGTATCGCAACCAGGTTATTTATTTTATTCAGAAAATTTTTCCTTAAAAGAATTAACTGATAAAACAAAACCATTTTTGATGGACGTTCCTTTGCAATCTATTGATACAGGTAGTATTGTAGAGTTAAAAAATGTATTTTTTGAAACTGCTAAATTTGATTTAAAAACTGAATCAAAAGTAGAACTGGATAAATTAGTTTCATTTTTAAATTTTAATAAAACCATAAAAATAGAATTAGGCGGGCATACTGATAATGTTGGTGATAAAAAAATGAATCAACTATTATCTCAAAATCGTGCTAAATCGGTTTACGATTTTTTAATTTTAAGTGGTATTGATTCAAAAAGGCTTGCTTACAAAGGCTATGGAGATACAAAACCAAAAGTAAAAAATGATTCTGATGAAAATAGAGCAAAAAATCGAAGGACAGAGTTTAAAGTTATTGGTAAATAACTAATTTAATAAGAAAAGGAACCTAAGAGGTTCCTTTTCTTATTAAATTATACTAAAAAAAATTAGTTAGTAATAAACCAATCGCCTTACTTCAGCGATATATTTTGAAAAACGAATTACTTGACGAGTGTAACCATATTCATTGTCATACCAAACATATAACACTATATTTTTCTTATCAGGCCCAATAATAGTAGCTTGGCTATCAAATACTGATGGACAAGGATTTCCGATAACATCAGTTGAAACAAATTCATTGGAATTCACATATTGAATTTGCTCAACTAAATCGCCATTTAAAGCAGCATCTTTCAATATTTCATTTACTTCATCTTTTGTTACTTCTTTACTGATAGTCATACTTAAAATGGCTAAAGAAACATTTGGTGAAGGAACACGGACAGAGTTTGCAGTAAATTTACCAGACAATTGTGGTAATACTTTTTTTAAAGCACTTTCAGCACCTGTTTCGGTAATTACCATATTTAATGCTGCAGAGCGCCCCCTGCGGTATTTTTTATGATAGTTGTCTAATAAGTTTTGGTCATTAGTGTAGGAGTGAACAGTTTCGATATGCCCTCTAACAATGCCTAGTTTTTCATGAATAACTTTTAATACAGGCATAATCGCATTTGTTGTACAAGATGCAGCCGAAAAAATATCATCTGTTTTAATGTTTGCTGTATCGTGATTTACACCATGAACTACATTCGGAATATCTTTTGCGGGAGCTGTTAATAATACTTTTGAAATTCCTTTAGCTTTTAGATGACGACTTAATTCGGCCTTATCCCTGAAAACACCTGTATTGTCAATTAACAGCGCATCATGAATTCCATAAGCTGTATAATCAACATCTTCTGGATTTTTTGCATCAATCATATAAACGGTATGTCCATTTATTATTAATGCTCTTTTCTCAATATCTTCAATAATGGTTCCTGGAAAAATACCGTGAACCGAATCTGTTCTTAATAAATCGGCACGCTTAATTAATTCTTCTATACTGCCACCTCTTGTAACAATTGCTTTTAAACGTAATTGTTCTCCTTTACCTGCTTGGGCTATTAATTCGCGAGCAGCCAAACGCCCAATACGTCCAAATCCAAACAAAACAACATCTTTAGATACAATTGTTATGTTTTTACCTATTAGGTTAGATAATTTATTATTTAAAAAATCATTTACATTTTTATATTGCTCACTTTCCTGAATCCATTCAAAAGCTAATTTTCCAATATCAATCCTAGAAGGACAAACATCCATTTTAGATATTTCAGAAGCAATCAATAGTGAATCATGAACAGAAATTGTTTTTTTTACAATATTGTTTGCGTAATGATGTAAATTCATTATTACACTCGCACTTTTATCAACTAATTGATTTCTGAATATCAATAGTTCGATTGATTTTTCGAACCAAAGTTTTCCAATTACGCCAATTAAATCCAAAGCAGCTTTTTCGTGATCAATCCAATCATTCAATTCTGTTTCATATGAACCATTTGCTTTACCTTTTGTAGGCTCCATAGTTTCTAATGTCATAGTTTTAGTTTATATAATTAAATTTATAGTTTAGTTTTTTTAATAAAAAAATAATCGCAGAAACATCATTTAAACTTACTTAGTTTTTCAAAGATGTTCTGCGATTAAAATGCATTTGTACTAATTTGTAAATTATCCCAAATAGGTTTTTAATAATTTACTTCTTGAGTTATGTCGCAATCTTCGAATAGCTTTTTCTTTTATTTGACGAACACGTTCGCGAGTTAAATCAAATTTAGCACCAATTTCTTCAAGTGTTAAACCGTGATTTACTCCTATACCAAAAAATAGTTTCACTACATCGCGCTCTCTTTCTGTTAAAGTTGAAAGCGAACGTTCTATTTCGCGTTGTAATGATTCATTCATCAACATATTATCCGCACGTGGCGAATCATGGTTTACTAAAACATCTAATAAACTATTTTCTTCACCATTAACAAAAGGTGCATCCATAGATACATGACGACCAGAAACACGCATTGTGTCAGCAACTTTATCTTGAGGCAACTCTAATATAATTGATAACTCTTCAGCACTCGGTTCACGCTCAAATTGTTGTTCTAATTTTGAATAAGCCTTATTGATTTTATTTAATGAACCAACCTGATTTAGTGGTAATCGCACAATACGAGATTGTTCTGCTAAAGCTTGTAATATAGATTGGCGAATCCACCATACGGCATAAGAAATAAATTTAAATCCGCGTGTTTCATCAAAGCGTTTGGCAGCTTTGATTAAACCTAAATTTCCCTCATTTATTAAATCGGGGAGGCTTAAACCTTGGTTTTGATATTGTTTGGCAACCGAAACAACGAAACGTAAATTGGATTTAGTAAGTTTTTCTAAAGCTACCTGATCCCCATCTCTGATTTTTTTTGCTAAAATAACCTCTTCATCAGCTGTTATTAATTCCTCACGACCAATTTCTTGAAGGTATTTATCCAAAGAAGCACTTTCTCTATTGGTAATCGATTTGGTTATTTTGAGTTGTCTCATTTTATAATTAGATGTTTTTATATAAAAAAATATGTTGCAAATTTAGTTCAATTATCCATTAATTACAATTTTATTTTGAATTTAAAACCTTGATTTAACTCATTGATTGCTATAAATTTATGTTTTTATTGATAAATAAGAAAAACTTATCCATCAAAATGCTTTTTTTATCGATAGGTAATAATTTTTTATTGGGAAATTATAAACCAAAACCATAATAAGCTCTCATACCATTTGGATAAATTCCTTCAATTAAAACCCCTCCTTTTTTATTTTCTAAAGCTGCTTTAATATCTTCAATAGTTGCAATTTTCTTTTTATCGATATTAGTAATAATAAAACCCACCTGAATTCCAGCACTTAAAAGCTTACCAGCAACCAGTTTATTTATCCTTAAACCATTTTCAATTTTCAATTTTTTCATGTCAATTGAATTTACAGATTCAAATACAGCACCTAATGCGGATATAACTTCGATTTTAGGTTTATTAACCACATTGGTATTTCCATTTTTGTTTTTAAGGATTAATGTAAGTATCTTAAATTGATTATTTCGGTTAAGTGTTATATTTAACTTATCTCCAGGTCTATATCTACTTATTTGTTCCTGTAATTCAGGTACATTATTAACAATTACAT
>CANCPZ010000158.1 GCA_947380175.1 Bacteroidota bacterium
AGCTGTAATAAAAATACGGTTTTCTCAGAAGTTAAAATTGCTAATCGTTATACAATATCGGTTGCCGATTATATGCAACCTTGCTCAGATATTCAGAAGGATGCATCATTGCAATACCAAAATATAGAGAAAGATATTTACATGATTGTGATTGATGAAAAAAAGAAAATGATACAGGATTATAATTTAGAATACGATATTGATACATACTTCAAAAACATTACCTCTAAAGGATTTTCCGAAAGCATTTCGGATGGCAAGATAAGCATCCCAGGTAGGCAGGAAATAAACGGACATAAAGCATTAATAGCTGATGTTACAGGGAAAGTCGAAAAAAATGAAGTATATTATAAATTAGCATTGATTGAAACATCTTACGCTTTTTATCAAATTTTAATATGGGCAAATGCTCAAAAAAAAGAGAAATTTGAATCAGATATGGTTACTATGATCGAATCTTTTAAAGAGCTTCCTATTTCAAAAAGTGAACTTCTGGAATTAAAAGTGCGCGACAGCTTAAGTATCACAAGCCCTGTTAATTAGTTTTGTAAATAAAACTTAGCTATTTTTTATTCAATCAATGAAAATTATTTCATTAGTATTAATCCCTTTGAACAAAATTTACCGCCCCCTTGTAATTTGAAAATTGCCAGTTCCTAAAGCATATGCAGTTACATCGCCCTGCTGGTTATAAGTTGGCTTCACGTCTATATTTTTGCCTGTAATTTTACTAAACCCTTTTGCAACAAGCTGTGCTATATCCCAGCCATTAATTTTTTTAATCCTTCCACTTTTATTTTCAGAAAGAAGTGTTTTATTATCGAATGCTTTTTGTTTAAGTTTTGTAATTGCTAATTCGGTTAGTGATGAAAATTCGGTTTTAATTGTTGGTTGTATCATATTTGTTAATGACTGCTTATTGCATTTAGTTGGCTCGGCATTATTAATAAGCTGAGGTAATTTTACTTCATTTGTTAAAGCAACGATATTTTTATTATCTGTTAAATTTTTATTTGCAGGTTCCTTCACAATTAATATCTCAGAATCAGCTGTATTAACTAACCTTAATACACTTTTAACAACAATGTTGTTTTTAGATGATGCATATTTTTTTACAATTTCTTTTTTTTGCTCACCAAAATTTTCATTCATTTTATTTGTTATTTTTTTCTCAGTACCTGGTAACACATCAACTTTAGCTAGTTTTTGCTCATCGTTTTCTACATTAAATATAAAAAACAAACCAAACAATAATAAAACAGAGGCTGCTATTGCCACATAGTAAAAAAAAGGAATTATTTTCCGTTCTTTTTTTTCTGAATCAACTGTAGTTAATTTTCTTTTTAATAAATCTTTATTGCCAAAAACTATAGAACCATCGGGAATTAATTTTGTTTTATTAAACAATTCAATATCGATAAGCGTTTTGGGATTTTTCTTTATATAATTATTAAGTAACGATTTTTCAATGGGGCTAATTACTTTCTCTATCGATTTAATTAAGTATTCCTCGATATTGTTAGTACCAACTTCTTTTTTTAAAGTCGATTTATTTTCGAATTCAATTAAGGAATAATCGTCTAATTTAAAATTTTCGAAATTTTCAAATTCTTCTTTTAAACTAGAATGTTGTTCCAAAAACAATAACAAATCAGCCACCTGTTGAGGTGGTAAATTTCCTTCGTGATAATCAAGGAAAAATGCTTCGTAATTATTTTTGTTTATGTTCATCTAATCTTGTGTCTTGATACTTACTTCTCATTTCTAAATAACATTCTCTATTGCACCAATATAATTTTTCAAAAAACCTCTTGCTCTAAAAATATATACTTTTACCTGCGATTCGTTTAATCCTGTTATTTCACCTATTTCAGCATAATTGTATCCTTCGTAATCTCTCAATAAAATAACCGAACGTTGTATTTCTGGCAATTTGGTTAATGCTTCATTTAATATTTCCTTTAAATCGCTGTATTGTTTAGTATGCGATAAGCTATACATACCCGACTCGCTTATTTCTCCTTGCTTTTTATCACGTCTGATTCTATCAATCATGGTGCGATAGCCAGTAGTAAACATATACGATTTTGCATTAGTTGATTGTACCTCCGAAACTTTCAACCACATTTTTTCATAGGTATCCTGCACAATATCACGCGCCTTTTCGCTATCCTTCATATTTTTAAGGATAAACCGATAAAGGTTATCAGCATATAAATCAACACAATTATTAAATTCTTCGACTGTCATTATAGCATTTTTTCTGCAGTTCTAAACATAGGACGCAAGAGGTACAGTAAAGTTACAGGGACTATAAAAAATTACTCAAATCTATGAATTGTGAAAATTCATAGATTTGAGTAATAAAAACTAGAGCAATCTTTAGATATTTTTAATCATTGAGTTTCAACACCGCCATAAATGCGCTTTGTGGAATTTCTACACTACCAACCGAACGCATACGTTTTTTACCTTCTTTTTGTTTTTCAAGTAATTTACGTTTACGCGAAATATCACCACCATAACATTTTGCAGTAACATCTTTACGCATGGCTTTAATGGTTTCGCGCGCAATTATTTTAGCGCCAATAGCAGCTTGTATAGGTATTTCGAACTGTTGACGAGGTATTAATTCTTTTAATTTTTCACACATTTTTTTACCGAACTCATAAGCATTATCTCTATGAATCAATGATGATAATGCATCTACAGGTTCGGCATTTAAAAGTATATCCAATTTTATTAAATAACTTTGGCGATAATCCAATGGTTGGTAATCGAAGGAAGCATATCCTTTTGAAATTGTTTTTAAACGATCATAAAAATCGAATACAATTTCGCCCAAAGGCATATCAAACATCAGCTCTACACGGTCGGTAGTTAAATAAACCTGGTTAGTTAAAATACCACGTTTACCAATACAAAGCGTCATTATGTTACCAACAAACTCCGACTTAGTAATGATTTGGGCTTTGATATAAGGCTCTTCTACTCTA
Organism: Bacteroidota bacterium; assembly: GCA_947380175.1. Classification (GTDB taxonomy): domain Bacteria; phylum Bacteroidota; class Bacteroidia; order 2-12-FULL-35-15; family 2-12-FULL-35-15; genus 2-12-FULL-35-15. Next base: position 2,997 of record CANCPZ010000158.1, read on the forward strand.
TCTAATTTAGATGGATCGGGTAAATCGGCAGGATTATTTACAATCAGCAACTCTTCTTTTGTACTGTATGCATGATACGACACGTTGGGAACAGTTGTTATTACAGTCATTTTAAACTCACGCTCCAAACGTTCCTGAATAATTTCCATGTGCAACATTCCTAAAAATCCACAACGGAATCCAAAACCAAGCGCAGCAGATGACTCAGGCTCCCACGTTAAGGATGCATCATTCAATTGCAGCTTTTCCATTGAATAACGAAGCTCTTCAAAATCTTCGGTATCAACAGGGTAAATACCTGCAAATACCATTGGCTTAACATCTTCGAAACCTTGAATAGCTGCTATAGAAGGGCGAGCAACACTAGTAATGGTGTCACCCACTTTTACTTCGCGCGCATCTTTAATACCTGAAATAATATAACCAACATCGCCCGTTTTGATTTCGGTACGCGGTTCTTGTTTTAATCTTAAAACACCAATTTCATCAGCATTGTATTCTTTACCTGTTGCAACAAATTTTACTTTTTCACCTTTTTTTAAAGTACCATTTTGAATTTTAAAATAAGCGATAATTCCTCGAAATGAATTGTATACCGAATCAAATATCAATGCTTGCAAAGGCGCTAAAGGGTCGCCTTTAGGAGCAGGAATGCGATCAACAATTGCAGCTAAAATATCGTGAACACCAGCACCTGTTTTACCCGATGCAGCCATGATTTCTTCGCGCTTACAACCCAACAACTCTACTATTTGGTCTTTTACCGCTTCGGGTTCAGCACTTGGTAAGTCAATTTTATTTAAAATAGGTATAATCTCTAAATCGTTTCCTAAAGCCAAATATAAATTAGAAATGGTTTGTGCCTGAATTCCTTGTGCAGCATCCACAATTAGCAGAGCTCCTTCGCAAGCAGCAATAGAACGGGATACTTCGTACGAAAAATCAACGTGACCGGGAGTATCAATCAAATTTAACACATATTTTTTACCATTCAATTCGTAATCCATTTGAATAGCGTGACTTTTAATCGTAATCCCACGTTCTTTCTCCAGATCCATATCATCAAGCACTTGGGCCTGCATATCGCGTTTATTAATGGTATTTGTATATTCTAACAAACGATCGGCAAGTGTACTTTTACCATGATCGATGTGAGCAATGATGCAAAAATTTCTAATATTATCCATGCTGTTTAAATCTATTTTAAAATAGGATTGCGAATTTAGTAAAAATCTATGAATTATAGGGGAATCCCCTTTTTCCCTTTATCAAATCAAGATTGAGAAATTACACACAGATGCATCTACACATTAATTTGGTTTTTAATCATTGTTGCCGTTACTTTGCAGTCGCAAAAAAATGATTCTATTCTAAATTTATGAAAATTACCGAACATCTTAAACAAGCAAAATCAACTTTATTTTCTATCGAAATTTTGCCACCTTTAAAAGGGAAAAGCATTCAATCTATTTTTGATGGAATTGATCCGTTGATGGAATTTAAACCTTCTTTTGTAGATGTTACTTACCATCGGGAAGAGTATTTATATAAAAAACGTGAGGGAGGTTATTTAGAAAAAGTAAGTATTCGTAAACGTCCTGGCACCGTTGGTATTTGTGCTGCAATTATGAATAAATATCATATTGATGCCGTTCCTCATATTATTTGCGGTGGTTTTAGCCGCGAAGAAACAGAAAATGCATTGATTGATTTACACTTTTTAGGTATTGATAATGTACTTGCTTTACGCGGAGATTCTATAAAAAGCGAACCTGAATTTGTTCCTGAACCTAACGGACATGCTTATGCAATTGATCTTGTTAAACAGGTAAAACAAATGAATGCAGGCAATTACATGGATGATGATTTAGCGGATGTTGCACCCACAAATTTCTGCATTGGTGTTGCAGGTTATCCCGAAAAACATTTTGAAGCACCTAATATGATTTCGGATATGAAACACATGAAATCAAAAATTGATGCCGGTGCCGAATATGCTGTTACTCAAATGTTTTTTGATAATGCTCAATATTTTGAATACGTTAAAAAATGCAGGGAAATGGATATTCAAGTTCCAATCATTCCAGGCTTAAAAATATTAACTACAAAAAAACAAGCGACCATTTTGCCTAAGATATTTAAGATTGATGTTCCTCAACCATTGTTGGAACAAATCGAAAAATGCAAAACAGATGCCGAAGTAAAAGAAGTTGGAATTGAATGGTGCATACAACAATCAAAAGAATTAATAAAACACAATGTACCCTGCTTACACTACTATACAATGGGTACTTCAGAAGTAACACGCAGAGTAGCAAGTCAAGTTTTTTAAAAAATATTACAAACAAAAAGCCCTTTTCAAATAAATGAAAAGGGCTTTTTGTTTTCATAGAATGGTCTATCCTATTTTGAAACAATTATTTTTTTCGTAAACTTTTGTTTTGTTTTTATATCAGTTGCTTCTATAATATACAAACCTGCTGTAATATTTTTTACATCCAAAGTATATTGTTCATTAACATTTTCGTTAATTAATACAGTTTGCCCTGTTAGTGTTAGCAATCGTATTTTACAATCTGTTTTTTTAGAAAAACATAAATTTATTTTATCGTTTGCTGGGTTTGGATATGCATAAAACCGCATTACTGAAGCATTTGAAATTTCATTTACTCCAGTTGTTGCAGGTGCAAGTAATGGATCGTTAGCTAATATGGAAGCTACATCAATATTTTCGTCACCAGGTAAATAATACATCCAGTTAATACCATCAAAAAGCATTTCGTTTGATGTGCTTGTACCTGCTGTAACTGTTGAAGGAACACTATATAGATTGTTAGCTGTATTGTCGAAAAAATGGGTAGAAAAAAGTTTATAACCCGTTGGCACTTTTATCATTTTTGGATATGTATAACTTCCCTG
>CANCPZ010000159.1 GCA_947380175.1 Bacteroidota bacterium
TATTATTTTTTTAATATGATTACTATCATATTTATTTATTAGACAAGAATATAATTTTGCTTAAAATAGTTGTAGCAATGAAAACCAAAATAATTAATCGCACTAAATCTTTTGATTTCGATAGCTATTATTTATACGTATCAGATTTAGTGGAAAATAATCTATGCAGTGGCGAAATAACAGAATCGCATGTAAAGGAAACTCAAATAAATACACAACGCATAAAAAGGATTTACAAACAACTGCAGGTTTTGCCAGCATTAGAAAACCTGATAAAAGGTGTAAATTGTAATTGGAAGTGGCTTGTGTTGTCAGAATCGTGGTGTGGAGATGGTAGTCAAAACTTGCCGATAATAGCTAAGCTTGCAGCTATATCGAATAAAATAAAATTAGAAATTTTGTTAAGGGATGAGAATCCAGAAATAATGAATGCTCATTTAACAAATGGCTCAAAAGCAATTCCCAAACTTATTTGTATAAACGCCAATAATGATTTAGAGCTTGGTGTATGGGGCCCACGCCCTTTTTTAATTCAAGAAAAAGTAACTAAAATTAAATTAGAAAATCCGAATATTTCTACGGAGGAGTTTGCAAAAAATCTTCATCTATGGTATGCACAAGACAAAGGCTTGTCGCTGCAAAATGAATTAATCGATTTAATCAGTAGCTGGAAAAAAAGTTGTGAATAAAAAGTGGTCAATTAAACTAATCAATTTTAAAAAAACAAATCATGAAAAAAAATAATTATTTTATTGTTGCGAGTTCGTTTGTAATCCTAATAGCTTGTAATTCAGAAACTCCAAAAGAACCCGCTGCTAAAGAAACCGAAGTAGTTACTTCAGCTATTTCTGGACAATCTGCTGTGGTAGATGACGTTTCGGCTAAAAACATTGTACAAGTTGCCATTGGAAGTAAAGATCATACCACCTTAGTTGCTGCTGTAAAAGCTGCCGAACTAGTTGATGTATTAAGCAATGCTGGTCCTTTTACTGTTTTTGCTCCAATAAATGAAGCTTTTGCTAAACTACCTGCCGGTACTGTTGAAGGTTTGTTGAAACCCGAAAAGAAAGAAGCATTGCAAGATATTTTACAATACCATGTGGTGGTTGGTGTGCTTCAGGTGGATGCCTTACAAGATGGACAAACCTTAGGTATGGTAAATGGTGGCAATGTGCAAATTACTAAAAAAGATGGCAAAATTAGCTTAAATGGTACGGCAACTATTATTGCCTCTATACCTACAAGTAATGGTATTATACATGTTATAGATGCTGTTTTGCTACCTAAATAATATTGTTGGTTTGTGATTAGCCGTTAAAGCCTCGGATGTTTTTTTATTCGAGGCTTTTGTTTTTAGTATGTTTAAATTAATAAACAAACAAATTGGAGGGAAATCCTTGTTTTTTTTAGAGAATAACGCGTTAAACAATTTAATTGGATAGTTTTCAACAATTTATTTGTGAATTATTTTGTGGTAAATAAAAAACTGCTTATCTTCGCGTCCCGTTTTAAGGAAAAATCGGACAATTTTAGTACATAAATTAATACCAAAATACAGTGGAAGCAATTAGTTACAAAACAGTTTCGGCAAGTAAAGAAACAGTTACAAAAGGGTGGATCTTAATAGATGCAGAAAATGAAGTTTTAGGACGTTTGGCATCAAAAGTAGCCTATGTGTTAAGAGGTAAAGATAAAACAAACTTTACACCTCACGTAGATACAGGTGATAATGTAATTATTATCAATGCTGAAAAAGTAAAATTAACAGGCAATAAAGTAGCTGAAAAAGAATATGTACGCCACACAGGTTACCCAGGTGGGCAACGTTTTGCTACACCAAAATTACTTTTAACCAAAAAGCCAACCGAAATTATTAGAATGGCTGTTAGTGGTATGTTGCCTAAAAACAAATTGGGTGATGCATTGAGACGTAATGTTTATATCTATGCAGGTACTGAGCATCCGCATGCAGCTCAACAACCAAAAGAAATCAAATTAAACACAATTAAATAATTAAAATGGAAGTAGTAAATACTCTTGGTAGAAGAAAAACCGCTGTAGCACGTGCATATGTGCAAAAAGGAAGTGGCGTAATTGTAATTAACAAAAAAGATTACAAAGCGTACTTCACAACATCTGTTTTACAATACAAAATTACGCAAGCATTTGGTGTTACTAAAACACAAGATCAGTTTGACGTAAATGTAAATGTAAAAGGGGGCGGGGTAACAGGACAAGCAGAAGCTGTTAGATTAGCGATTGCTCGTGCTTTAGTAGAAACGGATGCAGAACTTAAACCTTTGTTAAAAGCAGAAGGCTTAATGACACGTAATCCTAAAATGGTTGAACGTAAAAAACCGGGTCAGAAAAAAGCTCGTAAACGTTTCCAATTCAGTAAACGTTAAAATTATCATCTATCTAAAAAAAGTATTAATCAAACTAATAAAGACTCAATGTCATCAAGAACAAATTTTACTGAATTATTAGAGGCCGGATCTCACTTCGGTCATTTAAAAAGAAAATGGAATCCAGCAATGGCTCCATACATCTTTACCGAAAAAAATGGAATTCACATTATCGATTTAAATAAAACAGTTGTTAAAATCAACGAAGCTGCTGATGCTTTAAAACAAATTGCAAAATCAGGTAAAAAAGTTTTATTTGTTGCTACTAAAAAACAAGCAAAAGATATTGTTGCCGATAAAGTAAAAGCAATTGGTATGCCTTATGTTACTGAGCGTTGGCCAGGTGGTATGCTTACCAACTTTGCAACTATTCGCAAAGCAGTTAAAAAAATGGGAACTATTGACAAAATGAGTACTGATGGTACTTTTGACAATATTTCTAAAAAAGAAAAATTGCAAATTTCGCGTGTTAGAGCTAAATTAGAAACTAACTTAGGAAGTATTGTTGATTTAAGCAGATTGCCTGCAGCATTATTTATTGTGGATATTTCGAAAGAACATATTGCAGTTGCTGAAGCAAAAAGATTAAACATTCCAACTTTTGCTATTGTGGATACAAACTCTGATCCAAACGCTGTTGATTTTGCAATTCCTGCAAATGATGATGCATCTACCTCAATTGCTTTGATTACAGGTATTATTGCAAAAGCGATTGAAGAAGGTTTGGCAGAACGCAAGGTTGATAAAGATACTGCTGCTGCTGAAGAAAAAGAAAGTGGAAAAACATCTCGCGATGAAGCAGAAAAATTAGTTGTTGGTGCTAAGTTTAAATCATCTGATGATGAAGTAAAAAAAACAGGTGCTGCCCCAGCTAAAAAACCAAGAAGAAAAGTAAACTAATTAATTCAGATAATTTAGATGTAAGATTTGAAATTTGAGATGTACGATATCTCACGTTTCAAATCTTTTGTCTAAAATCTAACATCTATAAACAGTTATAAAAAAAATGACAACAATGACAATTACAGCTGCTGATATTAATAAATTAAGACAAATGACCGGTGCCGGTATGATGGATTGTAAAAAAGCATTAACGGAGGCAGAAGGCGATTTTGAAAAAGCAATTGATGAGTTGCGTAAAAAAGGACAAAAAGTTGCTGCTAATCGTGGCGATCGTGATTCAAAAGAAGGTGTTGTTTTAGCTAAAGTTACTGCTGATAACAAACGCGGTGTTGTTTTAGCCATTAATTGCGAAACAGATTTTGTTGCTATTAATGCGGAGTTTATTAAAATGACAACGAATGTTATTGATATAGCAATCGAAAAAAATGCTAAATCTGCTGATGAATTAAAAGCATTATCTTATGATGGCAAAATTACAATTGGTGAAAAATTAATTGAACAAACGGGTGTTATTGGAGAAAAAATTGAATTAACAAAATTCGAAACTATTGAAGCTCCTTTTGTATTAGCATATATTCACCCAGGTAACAAACTATCAAATATTGTAGGATTTAGTTCTGCAACTGTTGATGCAACTGTTGCTAAAGATGTTGCAATGCAAGTTGCTGCTATGGCTCCTGTTGCTGTTGATAAAGGTGATGTAGACGCAGAAACAATTAAACGCGAAATAGAAGTTGGTAAAGAACAAGCCCGTGAAGAAGGTAAGCCAGAAGAAATGTTGGAAAAAATTGCAATGGGTAAATTAAATAAATTCTATAAAGAATCTACTTTATTAAATCAGGAATTTATTAAAGACAACAAAAAAACAATCGCTCAATATTTGAACGATTCGGAAAAAGGTTTAACGGTTTCAGGATTCAAACGAATCGCTTTAAGCTAATTAATTTATTATTTTAAAAGTCCCGATTTAATCGGGACTTTTTTTTGATTTTAATGTATCCTTTACAAAGGTATTCATGAAATAAAAAAATGTACTATAGATAGTAATTAGATTAGCTATAAAATAATTAAGTTTATATAATTTAAAAACATACTTTAAATGAAATACAAACGTATCCTTCTGAAATTAAGTGGAGAAGCCCTGATGGGAAATAAACAATTTGGTATTGACAACGAACGATTGGCTCAATACGCAGTACAGATTAAAGAAATTTCAGAAATGGGAGTTGAAGTTGCTGTTGTTATTGGAGGTGGAAATATTTTTAGAGGTATTCAGGCCGAAGAAGGTGGTATGGATCGTGTGCATGGCGACTATATGGGAATGCTTGCTACTGTAATTAATTCGATGGCATTACAATCTGCTTTAGAAAAGGCGGGAGTAGAAACACGTTTACAATCAGCAATAAAAATGGAACAAATTTGTGAACCGTTTATCCGTAGAAAAGCGGTGCGCCATTTAGAAAAAAATAGGGTAGTGATTTTTGGCGCAGGTACCGGAAATCCCTATTTTACAACTGATACAGCTGCTACATTAAGAGCAATAGAAATTGAAGCAGATGTGGTATTAAAAGGTACTCGTGTTGATGGAATTTATACTGCTGATCCTGAAAAAGATAAAACTGCAACAAAATACGACACCATAACTTTTAGTGAAGTGTATGATAAGGGGCTTGAAGTAATGGATATGACCGCATTTACTTTGTGTAACGAAAACAAATTGCCAATCATTATTTTTGATATGAACAAAATTGGTAACCTTAAAAAAATTATGGAAGGTCACCAGGTGGGTACTTTGGTAGAGTTTTAAATTTCGAATTAATTTGCCTCATACATTAATTAGAAAAATAAATATCTTTGTATTGATAGTGTAAATTTAAATATGCAATACTAAAATTTCAATACCACATTATGAACGAAGACATACAATTTATATTAGACAATACGAAAGAGCTAATGGAAAAAGGGCTTTCGCATTTAGAAGCAGAATTGGTGAAAGTGCGCGCAGGAAAAGCAAGCCCTACAATGCTTGAAAGCATTGCTGTTGATTATTATGGAACACGCACACCTCTTAATCAGGTTGCAAGTGTGAATACAGCTGATGCACGAACATTGGTTATTCAACCTTGGGAAAAGTCGATGTTAACCCCGATTGAAAAAGCAATTATGGCTGCAAATCTCGGATTAAACCCTCAAAACGATGGTGTTTTGATTCGTATTCTTGTGCCTGCTCTTACCGAGGAACGCAGAAAAGATTTAGTTAAAAAGGCAAAATCTGAAGCAGAAACAGCAAAGGTAAGTTTGCGCACTTTGCGTAAAGAAGCAAACGAAGAATTAAAAAAACTTCAGAAAAATGGAACGCCTGAAGATGAAATAAAAAGTGCTGAAATTTTGGTGCAAAATTTAACAGATGCGTATGTTATTAAATGTGATAAACATCTTGAAGTAAAAGAAAAAGAAATTATGACTGTTTAATTTGTATTTTATTTAATGCAAAACGCTCTAAATTTAGATATTTTAGAGCGTTTTTTTATGATTCAAAAAGTAAGAATTTGTTTTTTATACGAATGATTTGAATTTTGCAACGGATG
>CANCPZ010000160.1 GCA_947380175.1 Bacteroidota bacterium
ATATATTCTTTTTCAAGTCCAAAATAATCTGACATTTTATTTTGTCTATTTAACTGAATTGCAGTTTCTAATTCCTGATTATCCAATTTCTGCTGAGCAAAACCAACTGAACAAAATAAAACAAAACACATTAAAATAAAAAGATAAACACAATTAAAAGGTTTTCTGAAAGAATTAAACTTATTATTTGTCATCAAAATTAACGATTAAAATTTGTTTATAGAATGCTCATTATCACTAAGATGTAATTGTTATTAAAATGGTTGCAATGGCATTAATTATTTTTTATAATCAATGCCATTTTATAATATACTATGCTTTTATATTGGCTCTAATAATATTTAAAGCACCACCAGCCTTAAACCATTCTATTTGTTGCTCGTTGTAGGTGTGGTTTGCTTTTATTTCTTCTTTGCTTCCATCTGCATGATTTAATACCAATGTTAACGGCGTATTTGGTGTAAATTTTGTTAAACCAACAATGTCAATCGAATCGTCTTCCTTGATTTTTTCGTAATCCGATTTATCAGCAAATGTTAAACCCAACATTCCTTGTTTTTTAAGGTTTGTTTCGTGAATACGTGCAAACGATTTTACCAATACAGCCCTTACACCCAAATGACGAGGCTCCATGGCAGCGTGTTCGCGAGACGATCCTTCACCATAATTTTCGTCACCAACTACAATAGATCCAATATGTTGAGCTTTGTATGCGCGTTGAACTTTTGGAACAGAATCGTAGGTTCCAGTTAATTGGTTTTTAACATTATCTGTTTTTTCATTAAAAAAATTAACAGCTCCAATTAACATATTATTGGAAATATTATCTAAATGGCCACGAAATTTTAGCCATGGTCCAGCCATAGAAATATGATCTGTTGTACATTTACCTTTTGCTTTAATTAACAATTTTAAACCTTTTAAATCAAAACCTTCCCAAGCTTTAAAAGGATCCAGTAATTGTAACCTATCAGATGTTGCAGAAACAGCAATTGTAACATTTGTTCCGTCAGTAGCTGGCGCCTGATAGCCTGCATCTTCAACAGCAAAACCATTTTTAGGCAATTCGTCACCTAATGGTGGATCTAATTTTACCTGCTCCCCTTTTTCGTTTGTTAAATAATCGGTTAAAGGGTTAAAAGTTAAATCACCTGCAATAGCCATTGCTGTTACTATTTCGGGCGATGCAACAAATGCAAATGTGTTTGGATTTCCATCGGCACGTTTTGCAAAATTCCTATTAAATGAATGTATAATGGTGTTTTTTTCTTGCTTCTCTGCTCCCATTCTATCCCACATTCCAATACATGGTCCACAAGCATTTGTAAATACTTTTGCACCAATCTGATCAAATACATCTAAAAAACCATCGCGCTTAATTGTATATCTAATTTGCTCGGATCCTGGATTAATAAGATATTCTGATTTTGCTTTTAAGTTTTTTGATGACACTTGTTTAGCCAAACTCACAGCACGAGAAATATCTTCGTAAGAAGAATTTGTACAAGAGCCTAGTAAACCAACAGAAATTTTTAATGGCCAGCCATTTTTGATTGCTTCCTCTTTCAATTTAGAAATAGGAGTTGCTAAATCAGGAGTAAACGGACCATTAACATGAGGTTCTAAAGTTGATAAATCAATTTCGATTACCTGATCAAAATATACTGAAGGGTTTGCATACACATCGGCATCAGCAGTTAAATGCTCTTTTACTTTATCGGCAAGTTCGGCTACATCAGCACGACCAGTAGCTTTTAAATAACGACTCATTGAATCATCATAACCAAATGTAGAAGTAGTTGCACCAATTTCGGCACCCATATTACAAATAGTACCTTTACCAGTACAGCTCATTGATGTTGCACCTTCGCCAAAATATTCAACAACTGCATCAGTACCACCTTTAACGGTTAAAATTCCTGCAACCTTTAAAATAACATCTTTTGGAGCTGTCCAACCATTTAGTTTACCTGTTAATTTAACACCAATTAATTTTGGCATTTTTAATTCCCATGCTAAACCAGCCATTACATCGCAAGCATCGGCACCACCAACACCAATTGCTACCATTCCCAATCCCCCAGCATTTACAGTATGAGAGTCTGTACCAATCATCATTCCTCCTGGAAAAGCATAATTTTCTAGAACAACCTGATGAATAATACCTGCACCTGGTTTCCAAAATCCTATACCATATTTATTAGAAACGGATCCTAAAAAATCGAATACTTCTTTGCTTTCTTTTGTTGCAAAAGCTAAATCGTTTGCAGCACCTTCTTTGGCAGTAATTAAGTGATCGCAATGAACTGTTGAAGGTACAGCCACCTTAGGACGACCTGATTGCATAAATTGCAACAATGCCATTTGAGCTGTTGCATCTTGCATTGCAACTCTATCGGGAGCAAAGTCAACATATGATTTTCCTCTTTGAAAGTTTTCTAATTTTTGATCGGCATGTAAATGCGAATAAAGAATTTTCTCAGTTAATGTAAGTGGTCGCCCAATTGATTTACGAGCAACCTCAATTCTTGCAGGCATCTTTTCGTAAAGCGCCTTAATCATTTCAATGTCAAAAGCCATAAGTTAAATTTGTTGAATTATATTATTTGTATTTTAAAAATTACTAATTTGATTTTATGTTCTATAAAAATTATTTTTCTACCGCACCTTTTGAAGTTAAGTAGGTCATGATAGAAATTGCCCCTTTATCGTTAGCTATTTTCAAAGGAGAATCACCAAAATCGTTAACAGCATTAACATCGGCGCCTTTTTCTACAAGATAATTTACCATATCAAGTTTTATTGCCCTTACAGCACAATGCAATGGAGTATTTCCGCCATCATCTTTATCTGAAAGCTTACAGCCCTTAGATAAAAACAAATCAACTAATTCAATATCCTTGGCAGGCTTATCTTTAGCTGATTTAGCAGACGATGTATACAAAACGGCTTTATGTAAAGGAAATATTTGAGAAGGCGAATTAAAGTTTGCTCCATTGTTTAGTAATAATTTCACAATATCAACCTGAGAATTTTGAATAGCTACTTCAAGTGGGGAAGAAATAAGGGTTTCGGCCTTGTTTGATGCAACAGTTGGATTTTTTTTGATAACGGCTTCCACCATCTGAATATTCCCTTGCTTGATGTAATCCAAAAACTGATCGTCATCAAAAAAAGAAACCAAGACCTTCGCCTGAATTCCAAACTCACCAATAACGGTACTTTTAAATGTTGATTTAGTCTCAGCTGAAGTTGCTTCAATTTTATTTTCACCAACATTTAGTACAATAGCTAAAGGTATTTTTGTTTTTGCGTTTAACAACTTAGGGTTGCCATTGACTTTTACAACACAATCCATATCAGCCGTTAAAACACCTTTAACAGAGCCCGGTTTAGGCAAAACTTTAGCAACTGGCTTAACAATCGGTTTTACAGCAGGTGCTGTTTTTACAACCTGAGCATTGGTAATATTTACTATTAGAAACGAAAAGAAAACTATTATTGAAATAAGTTGAAATGGTATTGTTTTCCTGAACATATTTTATTTTTTTAGTAAGCAAATATAAGGCTAATTATGCAAATTTAAAAGGCAAATTTATTTAAATTCACGAATTTACAAATGGATTTACTACTTTAAGTTTCATTCGAATTTGTTTGCTACTTTTACATCATTCCAAATCAGATGGCGTCATTTATTAAAGAAAATATAAAAATCTCCCTCGGTGCAATTCGCAGCCAACTATTACGTACCATTCTTACAGTATTAATAATATCTTTCGGGATAATGGCCTTGGTTGGAATACTTACTGCTATTGATGCAATTAAATCTTCAATCAACAGCAATTTTACCAGAATGGGCGCCAATACATTTACCATTCGCAATAGAGATATGAATGTAAAAATTGGCAAAAATGGCATGAAGCCTAAATCTTATAAAAATATTTCGTACGATGATGCTGTTCGATTTACAAAACTTTATTCATTTCCTGCAAAACCATCTGTATCTACTAGAGCATCGGGTGCTGCTACTTTAAAATACGAGTCAAAAAAAACAAATCCGAATATTCGTGTGCTTGGAGGAGATGAGAACTACCTAATTACCGCTGGTTATGAATTACGCTTGGGACGAAACTTTTCTGCTCAGGAAATTCAATATGGCGCACACCTGGCAATAATTGGCAAAGATGTTCAGGAGGCTCTTTTTTCGACAATGGAAGACCCAATAGGAAAAATTATAACCATTGGAAGTGGAAAATACAAGGTGATTGGAGTGCTTCTTTCAAAAGGAAACAGCATAGGTTTTAGTGGTGATAAAATAGCCATATTACCTTTGAATAATGTGCGTCAATATTTTTCGGTTCCCAATATGATGTATGCTATAAACATAATCAGTGAAAACTCGCAGTTAATGGATGCCGCAATTGGTGAAGCTATTGGAACTTTTAGAGTTGTTAGGAAATTGAAAACAGGTCAAGATGATGATTTTGAAATTTCTAAGAGCGACAATATAGCTAATTTATTAATTGGTAATATTCAGAAAGTTACTGCAGGGGCAACAGTAATAGGAGTGATTACATTATTGGGTGCTGCCATTGGATTAATGAATATAATGTTAGTGTCGGTAACAGAAAGGACACGTGAAATAGGTATTCGTAAAGCTGTTGGCGCAAACCGAAAAGCCATACGTGGACAATTTTTAGTTGAAGCAATTGTTATTTGTCAGCTTGGTGGATTGGTTGGCATTCTCCTAGGGATTGTAATTGGGAATATTATTTCATTTCAACTTGGAGTTGGCTTTATTATTCCGTGGGTTTGGATTATAAGTGGCATTATACTTTGTATGCTTGTGGGATTACTTTCTGGATTGTATCCTGCTATTAAAGCTTCAAACCTTGACCCAATAGAAGCATTAAGGTTTGAATAAACAATTTCTTATTTATTCCTCAAAAGGCTCTGTTGAAAAAGCTATTATCATAAGCCCTTTTGCCGAAACTATCTCTTTTTTAGGTTTAATAATCGTTTGTTTTTTAAATTTTTGCTTTTTAGGCATTAACACATAAGCAAGATTCCAAGTGCGGAGCTTATCCGTTAATTTAATACAATCGAGATGTAAATTATTTAATTCGTAAGCTTCCATACTTTTATTGTAAAACGCAGGCATCCCATTAAGCATAATAGAAGGACTTTTATCTCTAAAAAAAACTTTCCCATTTGATAAAACTTTCAATTCAATAAAAACAGTATCCGTTTTTAACCCTCTTAAATTAATCGATTTATTTTTAAAGTTTTCAGTAAAATAGTTCGTATAATCAAAGGGTAATAAATAGCCATCAACAATAGGTTCTGGCTGAAATATCATATTTTGAGTTATAAGTGTTTTTGTATTTAAATTATTAAGATCGCAAACAAATTTTACACTAGCTTTAATATAAATTTCATCATTTTTTGGTTTAGAAATTTTTATAGTTCCATAATAACTAGCCGTATCTTCCTGAGCAAACAAGGGAAATCCTGAGAAAAGCAAAAGAAATAAAACAACAGATTGGTATTTGAACATAAAATTATTTTATTAAAAAAGATCCTATTTCTAAAATCATTGATTTAACGAGATTAAAAATAATACAATTATACATAAGCTTTATAAATAAAAACCCGAAGATTTGATCATTAAGTCCTATTGTTGAATTAAACCTTTAGTGAAGTATCTTTGCAATAAATTGATTACCATATTTTTTAATGAAACAATACTGGCAAACATATTTTTCGAAAAAGAATTCATACATTATTTTTGTTGCGTCAGTTGTTACCTTAACACTAATACTGTTCGTTTTCTTACATTTTTTAACA
>CANCPZ010000161.1 GCA_947380175.1 Bacteroidota bacterium
ATTAGTGACAAGATTGATTAAAGTTTCCAAGCAATTGAAGGAAATCCACGTTGTCAGTTTTACCATCCTGATTAACATCTGTTGGACAAGGTGCTAAACCTCCTGTTGTTTGCAATAAACTTGCATAAGCCCAGTTTGATAAAAAAGAAGGTTTTCCTGATTCAAATGCTCCTCGGTAATTTTCTGCTGTAAAAAAACCATCGGCTGGGGCTGGTGATGTCGTAGCTAATGAAGGGTCTGGTGTAGCATCGTATTGAACTGCTGTAGCGTTAGTTGCTCCATTCATTGTCCATGTATAATTAAAACCTGGGATTGTTGCTGGATGAGTGTTACCATCTGTTACATAAAATTGTGTGGTATCTCTTGCACTTGGCTGATGAGCTGCTGAATTTACATAATAAGCGTTTGCAGTACCTTTTACTACATCTAATGATAAAGTAGCTGTAGCAGCACCTAAATTTCCTGCGCCCATGCCAACAAATGTATTGTTTTTAACTATTAAACTTGGGGTACCATTGTTATCTCTCCAGTTGTCATAAGTATCAGTTACTGTTTGACCAGTTGAACTTGTTGTAGTACCACGAGATCCTTCGTTTGTTTTATTTCCTGTCCAAAGATTTAAACCTACTGCAAAGTTTGCAAATACTGAATTGTAAATCTCTCCTTCAGTTAATTCTTTCGCTTGAATAGCTGCCATTCCTGTATTATCAGAAGTTATAGCTCTTTTGTTGTTACCAATCATAGTTACATTGTAAATGATTGGGTGAGAACGGTATCCTCCAGCAGCGATTGTTCCAATCGCAACTCCTGAACCATTACCTGATTGTTGATCATCCGAATCCATTTCAAAACCATTATCAGCATCCTTTGTTGACGAGGTAAGTGTATCAACTGTAGAAGCTTTGATAGAAAATACATTTTGTACTTTTCCGCTGTATCCACAATCCCAATCAAACATATCGTCATTACCAAACATAAAAGTGCTGTTTTTTACATTTACAGTACCTCCCCAAAATTCCATGTTATCATCAGCACAAGCTATTACTTCAACATGATCTACTGTTGTTCCTCTTCCAACAGAACCCAATGAAATACCGTTTAACTCACCGCCTTGAACAAGTACTGCTCCTGCATATCTAACCGAAATATATTTATAAATACCTGAGTTATCATTGTCATCAAACGTAGTGTTGTAACCAGCTTGTGGTGTAGTTAAATTTACACCAAACTGATTCCTGAAATCAGATGTAGCAAATCCTTCGAATGTTCCTAAGCCATCTGCAACACAAATTTTTCCATTACCTGTTGCATTAAAAGGACCGTTTTTTGACAATGTTAAGTTATTACTTGCTTGCCCTGCAATACACAAACCGCCCCACTTACTAGCTGTTGGTGTGTTTATTGGAAATGTTCCATCCAAATTATCTGCCTCTGCAGTCATTACTATTTGACAATCTGCTGTTCCTGAAGCAATCAGTTTACCTCCTCGTGAAACAATAAGTGCTGTGGCTTGTGCTGGATCAGGTACACCAGAAACTAGTGGTGCTAAGCGTCCTTTTATAACAGTACCTGGTTGTATAGTTAATACTTTACCATTTGGTACATATATTTTCTTATCTAGTATCCATATCTTGTCACAGGTAAGTGTTGTATTGTTTAATAAATCGCCATCGCCTGCTCCTCCGTTAACTGCCAATGTGGACATTAATACAGTAGTAGTTCGGGCTGCAATTGAAGGGCAACCACAAGATGCGCCTAAATTTGTTTGAGCAAAACCTGAGGACAAAGCTGCTACAACTAATGCTGCTGCAGTTGCTACTCGGGTTATTCTTTGTTTCTTTTTCATCTTTTTTGTTTTTGTTGGTTTGGTTTTTAAATACCTATAATTAAATAGGCGATGCAAATATCCATTACATAATCTTTAACAAGCTAATCATTAACTTAACAAATCGTTACCTCTATGTTACCTAAATCACATTAAATAATTACAATTAATTAACAATGAAGCATTTTTTTAATAAAACAGAATCAATGAATTACCTTTTCACTGGATAAGTAAGTTCGCTAAATTGCAATTCTTCATCTTTTGGATTTTTAGCCACATACTGAAGAGAACTACCTGTAGGTGTTCCGATTTGTAGGTTTAATTCAAATGATAGATTTCCATTTGTTGTTAACTGGGCAATTAATACTTTATTAGCTTCTGTAGGACCCTTAACGCCTCCAAATACAGCGCAAGAACCATTTGATGCCAAAAAGTGAGAAGGCTTATTTGGATTGATAAAAAAACTCATATCAAGTCCGAAAATAGTTACAGGACTTATTTTCCCTGCAACAAGACCATCTGCTTTGTTTAGTGAATCTCGCTTAATTATGGAACCATCTTTGTCTTCTGATTTAAGAATGCCATTATGCATAATAGTTGCAGCTCCCATAGTTAACCATGAGTCTAATGCTCTGGTACTCTCGTTAATTTTTTTAGCATCAATTAAATCAGCAGTTGGCTCCCACATATTTTTATTATTATAAAAATATGTAGAAGTTTCTATTTTTAATTCATGCAATGGAACACCATATACAGCTTGTAAAGTATAGCCAGGTTTCATATCAACATAAATTCGATATGTAACCGAACCCTTTGGAAGAATACCTCCAGCAGTATCGTTAATATCATCTAGAGAATAGCTGTAGTATTTTTCAACAATTATTCCTTCCAAAGAAGATTTATCAACTGCAGTTAATTCTTTTTTATATTGAGAAAAGGCAAAGCTGTTTGCAATTAAAAACAAGAAAAATAAAAAATATTTTTTTATTGAAATTTCATTAAGTATACTTTTGCACATAGATAATTTTTTATGTTAATTTTTTTGTAAATATCTAAAGAGAAAATAGCAGCTACCTTAACTAAATGTTACCATTCGGTTAATTTTAAAAAACGACAAACTTTTATTTGGACTTTAATTTCCACCATTCTTATAAAATAAAAATTTTCAACATAGCGCCATTTAATTAATAATTCCTTAACAATAAGGCGTTAATTGAGTCATTCAAGCCAATTAGTTTTGTTTACTTTTAAAAACAAAAAAATGATTCCAACAAAAATTTTAATTGTAGATGACGAGCCAGATATTCTGGAATTTTTATCGTACAACTTTCGCAAAAAAAACTTTGCTGTATGCACTGCTAATAATGGAGTTGAAGGATTACAGAAAGCAGCATTAGAACAACCACATATTATTATTTCAGATATTTTAATGCCAGAAATGGATGGAATAGAAATGTGTAAAAAGTTGAGAACAAAATCTGAATTAGATTTTACACCCATATTGTTTTTAACAGCTGTGCGCGATGATTATAAATTTATTCATGCTATGACTTCTGGAGGAGATCAATTTGTATCCAAACCTGTACGGTTCGATTATCTACTCAATGTTGTTAACAATATGGTAGAAAATAAAAGAATATAATAACCATTGAAATTTACCATTTAATAACATTCAACTAACAGTAATTTTTCACGCTGAATGTATTTTTTAGAATACAAACCTATCAAATAATAATTATGAAACGTGTATTACTTATATTTGATGATTATAAAGAGTTGGCTTTTTTTGAAGAAAATTTATCTGAAAATAAATTTCAAATTTCAAAATCTCCCAATTTAGAAGATGCTACTATTAAAATTAAAACGGACATTCCCGATTTAATTGTTGTTAATACATCAAACGAAGAAACAGATTTAGAATTATTAAATTCATTGTTGTTAAAGGATAGTTTAAAACACACTATTTTCCTAAGTCCCAATTACTTTGGTAATACAATTACAACAACTTCAAAAAACCATCTTGTTATTCAATCAATTCGTCCAAAAGTATTATTAAGCTTAATAAGAGGGGTAATGAATAACGAAAAATTTGATTGGTTACCAACGGGTGTGAATTAACTTTTTATTTACAGACACACACCTTGCTTAACACAAGCTTAATACAACCTTAATTTTTACTTACACTTACTACTATTTTACTTCGGTACATTTGAATTTAAAATTATTCAGATGAAAAACATATTTTTATTTCTTTCAATACTTTTAAGTACCTCAATTATTGCAGCAGAAAAACCTAATAAAAATGATGATATTGTTAATACAAAACTAATTTCAGGTAAGGTGATTGATAAAATAAGTGGAGAAGAGATTGCTGGTGCAAAAATAGAAATTGACAATAAAATAGTTTATACAGATTTATCTGGAAATTTTTCAACGCTAATAAAAAATAAAAATCCACAAGCACTCATTACTTCCATTTCATATAAAAACACTAAAGTTAACATTAGCCCTACCGCTATAAGTTCAATTGTAATTGAATTAGAATCGCAATAAAACGTATTAAAAAATTAAAAAGCCTTATACAGCAATTGTTGTATGAGGCTTTTTTATTTTTTAATCAAAATCAATCAAACTACTATGTTAATTTTACATTAATTTAACATTAAAAAATATTTATTGAATTAGTGTTGCTTTGTTAATTTATTCTTACTTAATTTGAATCAACAAAATAATAACCTAAAAAAAACAGACATGAAAAAACATATTTCATTACTCATTTTAAGCTTTTTAGTAGCTTATGGAGTGTCGGCACAAAGTATTGTTTTAATAAATGGATTATATACCACGGAAAAAGGTGATTTATATTCAGGCACATATACCAGCGTTTTTGAAAATGGGAATAAAAAATCTACAATTAATATCACAGATGGCAAGGCAAATGGCACAATAACTTCCTATTATGAAAACGGCAATATAATGGAGATTGGAGCGTTTGTAAATAACGAAAAAAATGGAGAATGGTCACGTTGGGATGAACTCGGTCATAAAATAGCTGAAGCATATTTTGTTTCTGGCAAAAAAAATGGCTTATGGTTAATATGGGATGGTTTCGGAATTAAACGCTATGAAATGACTTATGCAATGGGTGAAAAAACAGGTATTTGGTTTATGTGGGATGAAACAGGAAAACTAACAAGCGAAAAGAATTATAGTCCGCTATAACATTTAAACTTCTAAACTATATCCAATTCCTTTTATTGTTTTGATATAGTTGCTTCCTAATTTTTCTCGAATTTTTCTGATATGCACATCAATTGTCCTGTTTTTTGAGATAAATTCATAGCCCCAAATAAGTTCGGAAATTTCTTTCCTCGTAAATACTTTTTTTGGAGATGTTGATAGGAGAGCTAGCAACTCAAACTCTTTGCGTGGTAAAATAATTTCTTTACCATCTTTAAAAATTAAATATTGTTCACGATCAATGGTTAAACCTAAAACCTCTTTTGTGATTTTTTCTCCCTGATTATCTGAATGTCTTTTTAAAATTGCTTTTAAACGAGTAACTAAAACACGAAGTTTTACTGGCTTTACAATGTAATCATCTGCTCCAGCATTAAATGCCGCTATTTGCGAATAATCTTCGTCTCGCTCAGAATGAAAGACAATTAAGGTATTTCTTAGTTCATATTCGTTTCTTAGTTCTATACAAATGTCTATGCCGTCTAATTCCGGCATTAACAAATCCAATAAAATCAGTTGTGGTATGTTTGCTATCGCAAGCTTGATAGCTTCGACTGATTTAGTTGAAGAGATAACGTCAAATCCTTCTTTTATTAATGCTAATC
>CANCPZ010000162.1 GCA_947380175.1 Bacteroidota bacterium
AAAAATTAGTTTTAGTTAATTTAAAAATTAGTTGCGGACTTGTGAAAACATATTCGCAATTATTTTTACTAAAATCCTCATCAAATTAATAACTTTTAGTAGAAGATAATTTCAACTATTTTAAAACTTTTAACTTCAGAATCTATTGAAAAAACTGTTTCAACACATCCCCATGGGAATTAGATACCTTATTCTGGTATATTTTTTCGGGATTTCTATATTCTTTTTTTTTAGGATTATTCTTTTAGTAACTCAATTTCAACAAGCCATAACAGCTCCTGGAAATCTATTTATTGACGCATTTCTTATAGGTTTCAGATTTGATACTGTTGTCAGTTCCTATATACTTTCATTACCAGCTTTACTTATTATAATTTCCGAATTTAGTAACAAACAATTTATTCGTTTTATCAATGTTTATATAATTTTCATGTACAGTATTGGTTTTTTTATTTGCTGTGTTGATATAAAATATTTCGAACATTATTTAACGCGTATCACGTCCTCAATACTTAATTGGTCGGACAACCCAATATTTATGTTTAAGCTAGTTTATCAAGACATGAGCAACTATCTCTTTATTATATTTCTATTTGTACTAATTTATTTAACTCATAAAACAGTACAAATAGCTAGCTTAAAAACAATAAAGCTAGAAAATACGGACAATAAAAAATTATCAAAAAATTATTTCAAGAGTAGTGTAATCAGTTTATTAATGATTACAATTATTATTCTTGGAATGAGAGGACGTATAACTTTAAAAACGCCTATTCAATGGGGAACAGCATTTATCTCGAATAACAATTTCATAAACCAATTGGGATTAAACGCAGACTATACATTTTTAAAAAGTTATATCGCATCAAAAAACAAAGAGAACGAAAAAATAAATTTTATTGACAATGCGATAGCAATAAAAAACATTCAACAAAGTTTAGGTATACAAAAAAATAATTCATTTTCCTCACCAATAGCAAGAAAAACAGATGTTGTAGGCAGCCCTTTAAATGCTAATGTTGTAATTGTTATCATGGAAAGTATGGGTTTATCTAAAACGAAAATGGATAACAACCCCATTAATATGACTCCATATTTAGATAGTCTTTCACAAGTATCTTATACTTTCACAAACATTTTTTCTGCCGGAATACATACTTACAATGGAGTATATTCTACTCTTTTTTCAATGCCTGCATTGATGAATCAACACCCTATGACAGTTTCAGAAAGCAACAATCAACCATTTACAGGAATTGCAAATACGCTAAAAAAAGTTGGGTACCAATCTGCTTTTTTTTGTCCGCACGACGAAGAGTTTGATAACATGTCAGGGTTTTTAAAAGCCAATGGATTTCAAAAAATAATTGGACAAAAAGACTTTCCATCTAATGAAATTGAAAGCACAATGGGAATTCCTGATGATGCACTATTTGAGCATGTTGTAAAAGAATTAAATCAAATGGCTACATCAGCAAAACCTTTTCTGGCAACTGTATTAACAGGTAGCGACCACAAGCCTTTTTACATTCCTTACAATAAAGGTTTTAAACCAAAAACATCAGATAAAAACCAACAAATTGTTGAATATGCGGATTGGTCAATCAATAAATTATTGAAACTTTGTTATAAACAACCTTGGTATAATAATACCATTTTTGTTTTTGTTGCCGATCACGGTAGCTGGTATCGCGATTTTTATGAAATGAATTTATCTTATCATAAAATTCCATTATTAATTTTTTCTCCTAAAATTTTAAATACACCTAAAATAATTACTTCTGTTGGAGGTCAAATAGACGTTTTTCCAACAATCATGGGTTTATTAAATAGACCATATATAAACAACACATTGGGGGTTAATTTATTAAAAGAAGGAAGAAAATATATTTGTTTTAGTGCCGATGATCGATTAGGTTGTTTAAACGATCAATATTTTTGGTATTATAATTATTCATCTAAAAGTGAATATTTATTGCATTACCGCGACAAAGAACCCACTCAATATCTCTTTAAATATCCTTTAATTGCGGATAGCTTAAAAACATACGCCCACAACTTATTACAAACTACACAATGGATGCTTGACAATAAAAAAATGGGAGAACAAAAATAAATGGAACGAACAATTATAAAAACCGCTGATGGATCGCATTCCTTATTTGTAAAACATCTAAACGAACATTATCATTCAATTCATGGAGCAATTCAGGAAAGCAATCATGTATTTATTAATTCAGGACTAAAACACATTTTATCACAACAAAATCGACAACTAACTATTTTAGAAATTGGATTTGGAACAGGATTAAATGCTTTACTAACATTCATCGAAACATATAATTTAAATATACAGATTAACTTTAGTGCACTTGAAGCCTACCCACTAAATACTGAATTAACAAACAAATTAAATTACATTGATTTACTAAATACTGAATTAAATAAATCAACTATGAATTTAAAAACAATTTTCAATCAACTACATGCTTGTGAGTGGGATAAGCCAATTGAAATATCTGATTTTTTCAATATCCACAAAATAAAAAACACATTACAGAAAATTGTATTTGACAAAAAATTTGATTTAATATACTTTGATGCTTTCGGTCCAGCAATACAACCTGAAATGTGGACTGAGGAAATTTTTAATAAAATTGCAGAAGCAACAAAACCAAATGGATGTTTAGTTACTTATTGCGCAAAAGGAGAAGTTAAACGAACATTAAAAAAAGTTGGTTTTACTATTGAATCATTGCAAGGACCTCCAGGCAAAAGAGAAATGATAAGAGCTATAAAAAACTAAACTTATTTTAGGTGTTTTTTATGAAAATTTATTTCAATTATTGAAGTAAATTTGCATTATGGGAATAAATCATTTCAATATAAGAGTTTACGGCATTTTAATAAACGAAGAAAACCAATTATTAGTTACTGACGAATTAATAAATGGACATAAAATAACTAAATTACCTGGTGGAGGATTAGAATTTGGTGAAGGTACGATCGACTGTATTAAACGTGAGTTTATTGAAGAAACAAAAAACGAAATAGAAGTTATAGAACATTTTTACACTACCGACTTTTTTCAAAAATCAGCTTACAATAATACGCATCAAATAATGAGTATTTATTATAAGGTTAAACCATCCTCAACCTTTAAAATTATTTCCACAGAAAAAATATTTGATTTTGGTGATGAACTAAATTATATCCAAACATTCCGTTGGGTTGATATACCTAAAATAAATGAAAACACCTTTACTCTGCCTATCGACAAAGTAATAGCGAATATGATAATTAGCAAAATTTAATTACTATTATTTACAAGAAAATCAAAATATCATTTGTAAAAAACTAAATAATCTAAGTGTTATATTTGTAAAATATAAATTAACTGATAAATTTAATTGAATGAAAACAGCAGAAATAGTAACAGCAAAAGGTACAATGAAGGTAGATTTTTATGAACAAGATGCACCAGGAACAGTAAAGAATTTTTGTGATCTTGCAAAAAAAGGATTTTATGATGGCTTAAAATTCCATCGTGTTATCCCCGGATTTGTTATCCAAGGTGGCTGTCCAAAAGGCACTGGTACAGGTGGGCCTGGCTACAACATAAAATGTGAATTAACTGGCGGAAATCAATTTCACGACAAAGGAGTTCTTTCAATGGCTCATGCAGGGCGTGACACCGGAGGTTCTCAATTTTTTATTGTTATGAGTCGTTCACAAACATCCCACTTAGATAGACAACACACGTGTTTCGGGAAAGTAATTGAAGGACTTGATGTTATTGATCAAATAAACCAAGGAGATGTAATTGAAAAAATTATTGTTCACGAAACAGTATAATATTTCAAATTAAAAAAAATAATTGATTGTTATGAACTAAATTAACAAATAGGTATTTTGATTTTTAATATGAAAGGGAGTGGTAAAATTTCACCACTCCTTTTTTTATTCCCTTCCTTAAATTGCTTTCCGATTCATAAGATGCCTAATCTTTTCTTTTAAAATTAATTTTAAAAAAACAGGTCCATAATAAATATATCGTTTTCCCATCCTTTTCGGCTCTTTTAGTAAGCGTATAAACCACTCTAAGCCTATATTTATCCAAAACTGACTAGGACGAGCGACTGTGCCAGCATAAAAATCAAAAACTGCACCAATTGAGCAAATATATCTTGCTTCTAGTAAATCTCTATTTTCAGTTGCCCACTTTTCTTGTTTAGGAGCTGTCATTCCAACAAATAAAACATCTGGTGCAAAAGTATTTACAGCTTCGATCATTTGCTTATTATCATCATCAGAAAATTGAGCTTTAAAAAGGGGAGAATATGTTTCTAAAACTATGTTAGGAAAATCGACAGAAACCCTTTCTTTAATTTTTAACAATGTATTTTCTGAAGATCCCAAATAAAAACACTTCCCTGATTTTTTATTTAATTCCGTTAAAAAATACTGGTGTAAGTCTGCACCAGCAATTTTTTTTATTTTTTTTCCGGTTAATAATTTTACTGCTGCTACAATAGCAATACCATCAGGAAGTAATATATCTGAATCCTGTAATGCCTTTTTAAACTCAGCATCTTTTTCAGCTATACAAAACGAATATTGATTTATAGTGTTAATTATAACCTTAGAAGACAATGATAAAATCTGGTTCAATTCACCAAAAAATATTGAATACTTAAAGATTGATGTTTTGTTTTTCATTAATAAGATTAACGGAATCGAAAGTTATTTATAATTTATTACAGAAGTTTATGAATTAATAAAAAATTACATATTGGAGTTGAGCTATTCACTAATTTAATATACTTATTTTAAGCTATTCAATTCAATGCTTCCAAAATTATTTGCTGATATTCATTGGCAAATTTCAATGTTCGTAAATTCAAATCTTCATTGGTAATTTTATTGTTTTCAAAAGTATTTTGTTCTATTAATGCTTTTTCAAGCAAAATAGAAGAAAGCTCAATAGAATTATTTGGATTAAAAAACAAACCTTTACTTGGTGCTTGCTCAAGATGAACAGGTATATTAGACAGTATCAAACTTTTGTCCATACTCTTTGCTTCTTCTACAGTAGAACTCCATCCTTCAAAAAAAGAAGGATTGATAATAGAAACAGAATACTGCATAAACAACAAAACATCATTAAATGAAATTAAACCTAATAATTTAATATTATTTTCTAATTTATTTTCAGAAATAAATGCTTGTAGTTTTTGAATATGTGCCTTGTTGCGTTCGTCAATCAAATGTCCACTGCATAATAATAATATTTCCGGACAAGCTTGTTTAGATAATTTAATTGCTTCAAAAGCAATTAAATGATTTTTATGCGCCCAAAATTGATTAGGTAAAAAATAGAATGGGCCTTTAAAATTAAATTTTTGTTCTAAATACTCTTTACTTTTTTGCTCGATATCTGAGGTTTGAGACACAAAATGTATGACTCTAGTTTTTGAAGTATATAAAGGCGCGAAACTTTGCAAATCGTTTAAGGCATCATAACTACTTAACATAACCATATCGCTATATTTTGCTAATGCTTTTAATCGATAATTACGAACAGCACAATGCAATTTTGAAAACATATGAGGTAAACGAAGATGTTGAAAATCTGGAAT
>CANCPZ010000163.1 GCA_947380175.1 Bacteroidota bacterium
ATTTTAATCTCTTCATCCGCATTTTTTGCATACTTAATATCAGCTACAAACCAAGCATTACCCAATGCATACCGGTTTTGTAATGGTGGTGCATCGGGATTGTAAATTATGTATTTTGTATTCAACATATTTAAAACACCTTGATGCGAAAACGTTTCGCGAATAGACGAATCCGTTGGATTTACTCGCAAAGTATTGTTAATTGCTTGCATACTTTTTTGAATTACCGAATCCACTAAATCCTGATAACGTCTTAATTTTGCTGCATGATAACCACCAAGTGATTTATGATAATATGATGTAGCTGTACTGTTAAAGGTGTTTTCTGCAATGTTTAATACACGATAATCAGGGTCAGTATCCTGTAAAATAGCCTCATCAGCAACCGTTTTAGGAAAAGGATTTTTAACTTCTTGTTTGGTAGTAAAATTTTTATCGTTCAAAAAGTTTTTATCAACTAAAGCCAAATCAAATAAAACCAAAACTCCCAACAAAGCAATCAATAAACCTTTATTTAATTTCGATTTTAGATACAACCAGATTAAACCTGCTCCAATTGTAATAAAAAAGAAACTACGCAGTGCATTTGTTTTAAACAAAGCTACACGCGCTATTTGCATATTATCAACATACATACTAATATCCTTACCTGCACTTTCATCTATTTGCTTGTTTTCGGCCGCACTAAAAAAATCGAGAAATATAGTTGGCGCTATAAAATAAATTAGGGCTAAACCACCTGTTAAAATAAAGGCTAAGTAAAATGCTTTTTCAAATGTCAACTCTTTTTTAATGATAGCTAATTTTATTTTTTGTTTAAATATTTCAGGTTGTTTTATTAATTTATCAATAGCCAAAATTGCAAGAATTGGAATAGCAAATTCAGCCAACATCAGCATCATCGATACAGCTCTAAACTTATTGTACCCCGGAAAATGATCTAAGAAAAAATCAGTCAGAGGCATAAAATTTTTCCCCCACGAAAGCAAAATCGAAAAAATACAAATGGTCAATAAAGCCCATTTTATGCGCCCTTCAACTATAAATAAACCAAGTACAAATAAAAATATGATGATTGCGCCCGAGTATGGCGAATCCGTAAAAGGTTGATCGCCCCAATATTGTGGTGCTTTAGCTATATTTTCTTTTATTTGATTATCAACATCTTTTAATGCTTTTTTATTTTCACCTAATGGAATTGAGGATGAAAGGCCTTTAAATCCAGGAATCATCAAAGTCATTGTTTCGGAAGTTCCCATACTCCATTGAGTAGCATAATCCTTATCCAAACCACTTGTTTTATTATGTGTTTCGGCTTTTGATGTAGATGTTAATTCGGATGGGCCACGGATGGTATATTTTGCATAATCATAGGTATTCCATAAGTTCGAAAAATTACAGCCAATAGCTAAAACTCCTGCAATTAAAAGCACTCCTATACTTTTAAAAATATCGCTATATTGTTTACTTTTTATAAAACCAACGACTTCAAAAATAAAATAAATCGCCAAAAATAAAATAAGGTAATAGGTAATCTGAAAATGATTGCATAAAAGTTCAAGTGATAAAAACAAAGCAGTTAATGCTCCTCCTAATAAATATTTACCTCTACAAACCAATATTACTCCAGCAAAAACAGCTGGCATATAACCAATCGCAAATGCTTGTGTATTGTGCCCTGCAGCAATAATAATTAAATACCCTGCTGATAAACCATAAGCAATAGAACCTACTATACTTAGCCATTTATCAACTTTTAAAACAAGAAGCAAAATAAAAAAACCGAGCATATAAGCAAAAATCATGTTAGCTGGAGCTGGCAGCCACAGCATAAATGCATGCATTAATGGAATAGTTAAATTAGAAGGATAATGAACCGATATTTGATAAGTAGGCATACCTCCAAACATAGAGTTTGTCCACAAAGGCTCCTCATTGTATTTTTCTCTAAAATCAACAATCTCCTTTGACATACCTGTGTGCAAAGTCATATCGCTTTGTGTAATTGCCTTACCTTGTAATAGCGGTGTTAGATAACCAAACGTTATTACTAAAAAAATTAAAATGGCTGAAACAAAAGGAATAAGCGATTTAAAATTGATATTTTTCATTATTTATATATTATGATTTTAAAATTAACTAAAATTAAAAAACTGATACTAGTTTATTTTTAAACAGAGACAAATATAAACTAAAAACCTATTTAAACTTAAATGTTGAAAAGCATTATCCTGTTAAAAAGTCTTAAAAACTGAACAAAATTTACCTCAAAGCATGTATCTGTATTACTCAATATTTGCTTATTTTTGCTACCTACAAAATACCTAACATGAGCAACTTAATCAACCCTTCGTATTTAAGCGAAGCCAAAATAAAAGAAATCCGCCAACAGTTCGAAACCGCTGAACCATGTAAGCACATTGCACTTCCTGATTTTTTATTAAATGATGTAGCTGATACCTTGTACGAAAACTTTCCAAAACTGGAAGCGCTGAATGTAAAACGTAAAAGTATCAACGAAAATAAATCGGAAGAGTATCATTTAGATAGATACCATCCTCAATTTAATGCTTTGCGCGATTTTATGAATTCGCCCGAAATGTATGAGTGGATAAGTAAAGTAACTGGTATTGAAGGTTTGAGCTCAACATACGATTCATTAGGTTCAGGCGTTCATCAAGGCGGACCAGGTAGTTTTGTGGATGTACATGTGGATGTAAATATGAATACAGCCGAAAAATTACATCGAAGAATTAATGTATTAATTTATTTGAATAAACATTGGAAAGATGAATATGGCGGGGCTTTGGAGTTTTGGGATCAGGATGTAAAAAATTGTATTTCAAAGGTGATGCCTTATTTTAATCAGGCTGCTATTATGGTTACGGACGAAACATCGTATCATGGTTATGCAAAAATTAATATCCCTGAAGGCGAAAGTCGTAAATCATTTTATTGTTATTACTACACTCCTGCCGGAAAAGATTTTGTGTATCGCGATTCACGTTTTAAAACCCGACCTGATGAAAGCATTACTAAAACAGCCATTACAGAGGTCAAAGAAACATTGAAAATAAATGCAAAGAAATTTTTGAAATTTATTGGAATAAAATCACTGGATTTTCAAGATAAAAACAAGAAGTAATTTTTTATCGAATTTTTAAAATTTTGGAACTACAAAAAAAAGTTATTTGGATTACAGGCGCATCATCAGGCATTGGTGAGGCTTTAGTATACGAATGTGCTAAGGAAGGTGCGCAACTTATTATTTCAGCTAGACGTGAAGACGAATTAAAACGAGTTGCGACCAATTGTTCCAAAGGAATCCATTCGGACAAAATTGATTCGAAAAACATTTTAGTATTACCACTCGATTTAGAACATACCGAAACTATTGAAGAAAAAGTAAATCAGGTAGTTCAAAAATTTGGTCGTATTGACGTGCTCGTAAACAACAGCGGTATGGGACATCGCACTAAAGCTGTCAATACGCCTACTTCAGTTGATAGAAAAGTAATGGAAGTGAATTTTTTTGGAACCATTAACTTAACTAAAGCGGTTGCCCGAGTAATGCAAAAACAACAAAGTGGAAAATTGGTTGTAATTTCAAGTATCATGGGTAAATACGGAATGCCTTTATATTCAACCTATGCAGCTTCAAAACATGCCCTGTATGGCTATTTTGAATCCTTACGACAAGAGTTATTTAAAGATAATGTAAAGGTGTTGATTGTTAGTCCAGGCTTTATTAATACCGATGTAAGTACAAAACTTTTAAAAGAAGATGGTACAGCGTATGGTATAAAAAGTGATGCACAAGAAAAAGGTATGTCCGCAACCGACTGTGCCAAGGGCATTTTAAAAGCAATTAAATCTAATCGAAATCATAAATATGTTGGCAAGTACGAAATATTTTCGGTGTATGTAAAACAATACTTTCCGAAATTGTTTTACAAATTGATGCGAAAAATGACAAAAGATTAAAATAAATAGAAGTTGATTTAAAAATCTTAACCAACAAGTTCATAAATTATTATATCAGCCAACACATTTCCTTCGGCATCCAATTCATTTAATTTAACTTCTTTCAATTGGTTTACAAATAAAGGATTATATGGCGTTTTTATTTTAATATAATTATCAGTAAAACCATACATAAAGCCATCTTTATTTTCAGATTCAAAAAGTACAGTTCGTGTTTCATTTAAATGTTGCTCATAAAAATGACGCAATTTTTTTGCAGAAAGTATACGCAACATTTTATTGCGTTTTTTACGGATTGCAACAGGCACAGCACCTTCCAAATGAATAGCATCGGTATTATCGCGCTCAGAATAGGTAAAAACATGCAAATAAGAAATGTTTAATTCATTTAAAAAATTATAGGTTTCTAAAAAGTCTTCATCCGTTTCACCAGGAAAACCAACTATAACATCCACACCAATACAACAATGAGGCATTAAGGTTTTTATTTTTGAAACACGCTCCACATACAACTCTCGCAAATAGCGTCTGCGCATGGCTTTCAACACTTTGTTACTTCCCGACTGTAAAGGAATATGAAAATGAGGAACAAATCGTTGTGATGTTGAAACGTATTCAATAATCTCATCTTTCAATAAATTAGGCTCAATGGACGATATTCTAAAACGGTTAATGCCTTCTACTTTATCTAATTCTTTTACTAAATCAAAAAATGTTTCTTCTTTACGATTGCTTGTTTTAGAAGCATTGTTACCAAAATCGCCAAGGTTAACACCTGTAAGCACTATTTCTTTAACATCTTTTTTAGAAATATCTACTGCATTTTTTATAGCATTTTCAATACTATCGCTTCTGCTGCTTCCGCGAGCTAATGGAATAGTACAAAATGAACAGTTATAATCACAACCATCTTGAACCTTTAAAAACACACGGGTTCTATCGCCAAACGAATATGCATCAACAAAAAAATTGGCATCTTCAATCTCACAACTATATACTTCGGCTTTCGATTTTTTAGTTAAATCATTTAAATAATTTAACAATTTAAACTTTTCGGAAGCTCCCAAAACTAAATCAACTCCTTCAATATTTGCAATTTCTTCAGGTTTTAATTGTGCGTAACATCCAACAATAACAATATATGCATCGGGCGAAACGTTCAATGCTGATTTTACAATCTGTTTACACTCCTTATCGGCATTAGCAGTTACGGAACAAGTATTAATAACGTAAACATCAGATGATTCTTTAAAATCAACTTTTAAATACCCTTGCTCTTCAAACAATCTTGCAATGGCAGATGTTTCGGAGAAATTAAGCTTACAGCCTAATGTATGAAATGCTACTTTTTTCAATTGAATTACGAAGGTACTAAATTTTAGACTATCAGGTATCAAGTACTTAGCATCAAGTATTTAGTAAATGGAATTACTAATATAAAGAGTACAATTACATGGTACAGCATAATTTTAGAAAATCCATCTTGACACTTAATACTTGATACTTAATACCTGCTAAATGTTAAAAAAAATGTTAATAATTGAAATAGGCTAGAATCAATTAATGAAAAGGATTTAGTAATCTTGATTAATGGTAAATAGGGACGATTTTGTGCTCTCCCCAAAAAAATA
>CANCPZ010000164.1 GCA_947380175.1 Bacteroidota bacterium
AAAAAAAGGGGGCTACATTTACGAAACCAACATTCAAAATTTTAGATCAATTGGTAACCGAATTGAATAATTTCCCATTTATGGAAATTGAAATTGTAGGATACACCAATACGGAAGCAAACGAAACTATCAACAAAAAAATCTCAAAAGAAAGAGCTAAAATGGTATTTGGATATTTAATAGACCATGGAGTAATAAACCCGCTAACATTTAAAGGTGTGGGATCCTCAAAACTATTTTTACCTAAAGATTCAGAAAACAATAAAGTGAAAAGCTTCAAAATAGAATTGGTTATTATTAAAGAATAAAAAACGATCTGTTTATAAATCTCAAATTATTGTTTAGAATTAAGCTGTAATTTAAAAATCAATTATGACTCAACTAATTAAAGGAGACAAAAAACTTATAAATGCTTGGACATTTTATGATTGGGCAAACTCGTCATACCCACTAGTTATTACTTCAGCTATTTTCCCAATTTTTTATGTAACTGTAACAAGTACTAAAGATGCCACAGGAAAAATTATTAGTGATATTGTTACTTTGTTTGGTTTTAATTTTAAAAACACCGAATTGTACGATTATGTTGTGGCTTTGTCATTTATAATTGTAGCTTTTTTTTCGCCAGTGCTTTCAGGAATTGCAGACTATAGCGGAAGTAAAAAAAGATTTATGCAATTTTTTTGTTTTCTAGGTTCATTTTCTTGTGCCACTTTATACTTTTTTAGCAAAGAGCATTTTTTTATAGGTTTGATTTCTGTTTTGTTTGCTAGTGTTGGATTTTGGGGTAGTTTGGTTTTTTACAATGCTTATTTACCTGAAATAGCAACGCCGGAGGAGCATGATAAAGTAAGTGCTCGAGGGTTTGGAATGGGGTATTTTGGAAGTGCATTATTATTGATTATAAACCTGTTGGTAATTATGAATTTTGAAAAGTTGGGTTTTGAAAATAAACTTGCTGCAACCCGTTTTTCTTTTTTAACAGTAGGGCTTTGGTGGTTTGGTTTTGCTCAAATAACTTTTGCCCGCTTGCCAAATGGTCATAAAAAAAACACCACCGATGGTAGTATAATATTTAAAGGTTTTAAAGAATTATTGAAAGTGTGGAATGAACTAAAGCATATTAAACAATTAAAACGTTATTTAATTGCTTTTTTTACTTATAGCATGGGTGTACAGACTGTTATGTTGGTAGCTGTGATGTTTGCCAAAAAAGAAATAGTAGGAATGGAAGATGGTAATTTAATTACAAGTGTTTTATTAATACAGTTTGTAGGTATTTTGGGTTCTTTTTTATTTTCAAAACTTTCTAAAAAAATTGGGAATATAAAAGCGCTAGGTGTTTCATTGTTTATATGGATAGGTATTTGTGTCGGAGTTTATAAATTTGTTTATACTCCAGGTGCATTTTATGTTGCCGCTTCTTTTGTAGGACTTGTTATGGGGGGCATTCAATCATTATCTCGTTCCACATATTCAAAGCTCCTTCCTGAAACACATGATAATGCATCTTATTTTAGTTTTTATGATGTTTGCGAAAAAGTTGGAATTGTAATAGGTATGTTTTCATTCGGTTTTATTGAAGGTTTTACAGGAGGAATGAGAAATTCTATATTAGCTTTAATTGTTTTCTTTATTATTGGCTTTTTAATATTACTGACTATTCCAAAATCAAAAAATATAAGTTAAATTTTTTATCTACAGCATAAAAATTTAGTTTCAGCTAATACTATTCGTTAATTTTTCTATCAATCTCGTTCGAATACAACATAAAAAATGATTGAGTATTTATTTATTTTTCTTCTAGTGTTAGCAGCTCTTTTGTCAATTTTTTATTTTTTTCTTATTGCTTTTTATTGTTATGGTTGGACACAAACTAATTCACTTTCAGTTAATGTACAAGTTAAAACCTTTGTAAGTGTAATTATAGTTGCTCGCAATGAAGAAGAAAATATACTTAATTGCTTAAATGCTATTGCTAATCAATCTTTCCCCGAACAACTAATTGAAATTATTGTTGTAGATGATGATTCAGAAGATGATACTAATAAGATTGTTAAGGAGTTTTCAACTTGTTATAAAAATCTAAAACTTATATCGTTAAAAAATAAAAAAGTTAATAGTGGTAAAAAAGCAGGAATCAGCAGTGCTATAAAAATTGCAAAAGGCAAACTAATTGTAACTACCGATGCAGATTGTGTAATGGGTGAAAAATGGCTTCTTACCATTGTTTCAAATTACGAACAGACTCAAGCAAAAATGATTGTTAGTCCTATTTGTTTTTACAATGAAAAAACGATTTTGGAAAAAATGCAAAGTCTTGAACTAAATGCTTTAATTACTAGTTCAGGAGCTTCACTTTATTTTAACAGTGCAATTATGTGTAATGGTGCAAATTTGGCATATACCAAAGAGGTGTTTGATGATATTAATGGTTATGAAGGGATTGATAAATTAGCCACAGGAGATGACGTGCTTCTGATGTATAAGGTTAATAGAAAATATCCGAAAAGTATTTATTTTATTAAAAATCAAGATGCAATTGTTTATACGAAACCAAAAAGAACTGTTAAGCAGTTTGTTAATCAGCGTATTCGATGGGCTTCTAAAGGTTTTTTTAGTTTAAATTCGGATACAAAAGTGGTGTCATTAATTGTTTTTATGATGAATTCATTAATGCTAATACTCCCATTTGCTTTGTTTGTGCATTTTGAACAACCATTTTTAAATAACCATTTTTTAGAAATATATTTTATTCTGTTCGTAATAAAATGTTTAATTGATTTTTTGTTATTATTTTTAGGCGCATCTTTTTTTAATAATAAAAAGTATTTAATTTATTTTTTGCCCGAACAAATTCTTTACAGCTTTTATGTTGTTCTTATTTCAGTTCTAGGAATTTTCAAAAAGTATGAATGGAAGGATATGAAATCAAATAATTAATGAGTAAGAAAGACGACATATATTCCCATTCATTATCCTACTTTACTTGGCAGCGCTTAAAAAAAAATAAACTTGCAATATTTGGCTTGGTTGTTATTTGTTTATGTATGTTAATCTCCATTCTTGGGTTTTTAGTTACTCCCGATTCTACCCCTGACGCTAATAATCAATTGTTGGAACTTTCAAAAAAACCACCAGGTTTCGAAGTTAAAATTCTTCAGAAGCGTAAAAACGAAGCTTCCCATAAGGTGAATTTTTTTTATAAAATGTTGTTCGGGCAAGTAAGTGATTATCGCTCTATACCATTCTCGAATTACCATTTTGATGGTACTGATATTGTATGTTCTGAATATACAGGCGACGATAAACCGGCAGCTACTGAAATGCGAATTAATTTAGCGGATGTAATATATCCTATTAATTACAATTTACCTCTTGTAAATAATGAAAAGGAAGGGTATGTTGAGTTTTATGAATTTGGAAGCAATCAGAAAATAAAAAAATCAATAAAAGAATTGCATTCAGAAATAGAACTAAATAACATCATAACAAAAAAATTTATTTTAGGTACAGATCCTGCTGGTAGAGATTTGTTGAGCAGGCTCATGATAGGAACGAGAGTGTCGTTTGCTGTTGGTTTTATTTCCGTTATTATTTCTGTTTTTATTGGAATTTTACTTGGCGCCTTAGCTGGATTTTTTAGAGGTAGGATTGACGATATGATAATTTGGTTTATAAATGTTGTTTGGTCCATTCCAACATTGTTACTTGTAATTGCAATAACATTGGCTCTAGGAAAGGGCTTTTGGCAAGTATTTATTGCTGTAGGTTTAACAATGTGGGTTGAGGTTGCTCGTGTTATTCGTGGTCAAGTTATGAGTTTGCGTGAGAAAGAATTTATTGAAGCAGGAAGAGCACTTGGATTTACAAATTATAGAATAATCATGCGACATGTGCTACCCAATGTTATGGGGCCTGTAATTGTTATTTCTGCTGCAAATTTTGCTTCAGCAATATTGATTGAAGCAGGTTTGAGTTTTTTAGGAATTGGAGCACAACCACCAACAGCATCTTGGGGGTCAATGATAAATGCTCATCGTGGATATATTATTGGTGATTCACCTTATTTAGCATTTTTGCCAGGTTTAGCTATTATGCTTATGGTACTTGCTTTTGTGCTTTTAGGTAATGGGTTACGCGATGCTTTGGATACGAAATCTATGGACGAAGATCGTCGTATATACTAACCTGTTATTTTTTTATTTCTTTTTCTAGATTTCTAATTCTATCGTTTAATTTTTGTAGACTTCTAAAAAGTACATAACTTCTTTTGTATTCTCCAATAGCAAAGGCTGGTGAGCCTTGAACAATTTCACCTTCCTTATCAATATTAGAACCAACCCCCGACTGACCAGCAATTTTTACTCCGTCTGCAATTTTAATGTGGCCTACAACACCTGCTTGTCCACCCATCATCACATTTTTACCTATCTTACTTGATCCTGCAACAAATGCACCGCCAGCTAAAACTGTATTTTCACCTATTTCAACATTATGAGCTATTTGAATTAAGTTATCTAGCTTTGCACCTTTACGGATAATTGTTGAACCCATGGTTGCTCTATCGATGGACGTGTTAGAGCCTATTTCAACGTGATCTTCGATAATTACATTTCCTATTTGAGGTACTTTGGTATAATTATTATCTGTGTTTGGAGCAAACCCAAAGCCATCACTGCCAATAACTGTACTTGCATGAATAGTGCATGAATTACCTATCAAACAATCGTGATAAACCTTAACCCCAGAAAACAAAATACAATTGTTGCCTATGCTAACATTATCACCAATATAACAATGGGGGTATATTTTAACATTGTTACCAATTTTTACATTTTCACCAATATAAGCAAATGCACCAATATAACAATCTTCACCATGTTTGGCATTTGCTGAAATAAAAGAAGGTTGCTCTATTCCAATTTTATTAAATTTGGTTAGATTATACATTTCCAAAAGTTTAGCAAAACTAGTATACGCATCATCAACACGAATAAGTGTACATGTTGGTTTTACAGGTTTGTCTAATGTTATTGTTTTGTTTAAAATAACTATGGAAGCATTCGTTTCATAAACATGTGACGTGTAAATTGTATTTGCTAAAAAAGATAATGTTCCCGTAATACCATCTTCAATTTTTGAAAGGTTTGATATCATTTGGTTTTCATTGCCTTCAATGGTTCCATTTAACAAAGTTGCTATCTGTTTTGCTGAAAATTCCATTTGTAAAAAATATATTTAAAATCTGTTTGATTAAGTGTCTTCGGAAATTTATTTCAGTGTTTCATTTAGCCATTTGTAAAATTCATTTTGCCAAATAAGCGAATTTTGTTCTTTTGTTACCCAGTGATTTTCATTTGGAAAATATAATAATTTACTTTTAATGCCTTGTAGTTGTGCCGCTTGAAAAGCTCCTAAACCTTGTTCAATAGGAACTCTAAAATCTTTTCCTCCTTGAATAATCAATATAGGCGTATCCCATTTTTTTACAAAATTCATTGGGTTAAACGAATCATAACTTTTTTGCGCTGCAGCATTTTCTTTATCCCAATAAGCACCGCCAATATCATTGTTTACAAACCAGATTTCTTCTG
>CANCPZ010000165.1 GCA_947380175.1 Bacteroidota bacterium
AAAAAACTTTTTGAGAAAAATAATTAGAATAAATAAATGAAAAGAATAAAAAAAAATTTAGCTGTTTTTTTATTTTTATTTATTGTTAATTTAATAGTATCAATAGCAGCCTATTTTATTTTGCCGGATAGATTTTTTAGTGATACCAAAATTATTGTTTATGATATTGGTCATGAAATAGGGTATTTAGGCAGTTATCCACTTTCAATACTTTTTTATAAGGTAACATTACTTAAATTTCTGCCTTTTCCTATTGTAGCTTTAATTCAATATCCTATTTTAATTTATATATTATATAAAATAGGAATCCCTAAAAACTTTCATAAGCTAACCGTAAAAAACAGTATCGTTTACATCGCTTTTTTTATGCTAGCCATATTTGTGTCGATGCCTTCTAAAGAGTTCATCACTTTTTTATATATTTCAATGATACCTTTTATTTTTAACAACCCTAAACGCTCAGATAAAAATAAAATATTTTCAGCTCTTTTTTTAATAGCCCTGTTTGGTATTTTTAGAATATATTATGCTTTAATACCAATAATAGCAATTGGAATTTATTTGATTTCATTTATAAATTTTAAAAACAAAGCGCTAACCTCCATCTTTTATGGAATTTTAATTATTGTTTTTATTTCGTTAACCCATGGTGTTTTAAAAGGACACTATTTATCGGAAAGCACCCGGGAATCCTTAAATAAGGAGAGGAAGCACGCAAAAGACGCAAACTCTATGATTATATCTCCAGTTAAAACGGATACTTGGTATGGAGAAACAATAAGTATATTTAATGGTTTTATAGCAGTGAACGTTCCAGTTTTTGAAGGAATAAAGCATTTTCTGTCTCCACAGATTGTAGCTTTTATAGTTTGGCAATTATTATTGTTGTACATACTTTTGGTGCGATATTCGAGATGTTTGAAGGATAGAGAAAAATACAAATTTGAGTTATGGACAATCATAATTTTATTTTCTTATTATATAGTACAAGGATTGTTTGAGCCCGATTTAGGCACGGCAACACGTCATAAAATGGGGGTTTTTCCATTAGTTTATTTTATTTTTTATTATGAATATTTCAGAAAAGACATATACCAAAACAATTAATTTTTTTTTAATTATCATCGCTTTCATGATGATTTTCAGGAAACCATGTACTTGGTTCATAATTTCGTTTGTATTATTTAATCTAGCCTTTTTAAAAAAATTAAAATATTCTAAGGGTTCAATAGTATTAGGACTTATTGTCGCTTCTCCTTTTTTACTGGAAATATTCTTTTTTTGGAATAATGATTCGTATTTTTTTGGAATAAAATCTTTAGAAAAAAGCATCTCATTATTGATTTTCCCATTATTTATACTCGGGAACTACCAAAGGATTGATTTTAATAAAATCCTTCATATTTATTGTAAAATAACCACATTTTTTGCTCTTTTATTGTTTTTCCGTTTTCTGATAATCTATCCAGAATTAATTAATAAATACCTAAAAGGAATTGATTTATGGGAAATGGGCTATAGGTTTACAGATAGTTTTGGCATCCACGCTCCAGCACTCAATATGCATTTAGCTTTTGTAAGCATTATTAACTTATATTTTGTATTTCATTCTTTTCAAAATAAAAAGACATTTACGGTAAAGGCAATTAACTTAATCCTTTTTATTGTTTCTTTCTTCTTGATTCTTTTTGTGAACACTCGTTTGGCATTATTTGATGCTTTAATTGGGTTTTGTTTAGTGTTTTTCTATGAGGTTATAAAAAAATCCAGTTTAAAAAAAGTAATAGGAGTATTATCAATTTTGGCAATTTCATTAGGGATAGTTTTTTATGTTTATATCCAAAGCAACCCGTATATGAAAGAAAAATATTATACGGTAACTTTTGCACATATGGACAAAGTGGGTAAGTTAGACGAAATTAAAAATCCGGAAGCAGAGGTTTATAATTCTTTTGTTACACGAGTTTCTATTTGGAAATCGGTATGGGAACTTTCCTTAAAAAACCTCCCATTTGGCGTGGGAGCAGCAGATGGGAAACCAGAATTATTTAAATATTATAGACAAACTAATCAGAAATTCCTTGCTAAATATAACTTTCCAACGCATAATCAATATCTTGATTATTTATTAAAATTTGGAATATTTGGAGTAATTGTTGTTTTTATATACATAATAAATATAGGCTATTTGGGATTTAGCACAAAAAATGCAATTATTTTATCGTTCTTTTTTATCTTTTTCACCTCTAATATTACGGATGATTATTTAATTCGTTTTGACGGAATTGCCTTTAGTGGTTTATGGGCGTCAATTTTCGGAAGTTATTGGCTACAACAAAAGCGATTGCCTGTAAATGTTGGTTAGGGTGTTAAAATTTTTGTCCTTATTAAATAAATGATTGCATCTAACTAAAGCCTTTTTTCCAAAAAGAATTCTAGTTTCTTCATCCTTTAAGATTTCTAAAAAAGGATCTATTTCATCAATTGTATCAAAAAGAAACCCGGTTTCATTATGAGAAACAACATCTTTGTTACCAATAACATTAGTGGCTAAAACAGGTTTTTGTAAAGCCATAGCTTCTAAAACAGCGATAGGCAAACCTTCCCAAAGCGAAGTTTGAATATAGATATCAATGTTATTAAGTTCTTTTAGAACTTTACTTTGCTCTAACATCCATCCAGTAATACGGATGTTGGGCGCTGTTATTTCATGATTTAATTCTCCGTCTCCAATCCACACAAAATTATAATTCGGATATTTTTTGGCGATGTTGTTAAAAAGTTTTGGGTTTTTTTGAATAGTAATTCGACCTGTAATCCCTATGGTTAAGCCGTTGTTTTTATTTTTATTATAACTTTTAACCACTTCTTTAATATCAATTCCATTTCTTACCAAACAAGAATCTCCCATTTTTATGGCTATTTCATATTCAGTGTCTCCGCAAGCAATAGTTTTTCCACCAAAAATCAACTGAAAACTTTTTTCAATTGTCCAATAGATTTTTTTACTTAAGGTGGAGATATCGGTTCGAAGAAAAGCATACCCATGTGGAGTATAAAACACTACTTTTTTTTTAAAAAGTAAAAAATGTGCAACTCTTCCCAAAACACTTGCTTTAGAGGAATGCAGGTGAATAATATCCGGATTTAATTTTTTAAGCTCTTTTTTTAGTTGTATAATAGATTTAAAATCTTGAATAGGAGAAAAATGCCGAACCATATTCAATTCTACTAGTGAAACCCCTTTAGAAAACCCCTTTTTTGTTATTTCTGAGTCAATCTCTTTTCTATTTCCGCTATATATTATAGTTGTGTTTATATCTTTAACAATTTCACTTTCTCCAAAAAAGGATGATAAATCTTTAAAATAAGTATTAACTCCACCAGCTAGCGCTTCTACAATATGAACAACTTTCAAAATCGGTTAATTAAGTTAGGCATCATGTAAAAATATGTAAAAAAATTATTAACACATCATTTATGATTTTAAATATTTAGTCGTATTCCTTTCCCAATTCTACTAATAAGCTTATTTTTGAGGAATCATTTTTATGAAGATAAAGAGCATTCGTATTTTTTCGGCATTATATTGTCTTTTTAAGGTAGAACGGAGGAATACAAATATAACAATATATAGCTTTACAATTCGTTGTTGTGACACATAATCCAATATTAATAAAACTTTACATGAAAAGAATTTTAATTACGGGAGCTGCTGGATTTTTAGGCTCTCACCTGTGTGATCGTTTCATAGCCGAGGGCTATTTTGTAATTGGAATGGATAATCTTATCACGGGGGATTTAAAAAACATTGAACATTTGTTAAAGCTTCAAAATTTTGAATTTTACCATCATGACATAACAAAATTTGTACATGTTCCAGGAGAAATAGACTATATACTTCATTTTGCCTCACCAGCAAGTCCTATAGATTATCTTAAAATTCCCATTCAAACTTTGAAAGTAGGCTCCTTAGGCACACACAATCTTTTGGGCTTTGCTAGGGTAAAAAAGGCTAGAATTCTCATTGCATCCACTTCGGAAGTATATGGCGATCCCTTGGTTCATCCACAAACAGAAGAATATTATGGTAATGTAAACACTATTGGCCCTAGAGGAGTTTATGATGAAGCCAAACGGTTCCAAGAATCCATTACTATGGCATATCATACTTTTCATGGGGTAGAAACCAGAATAGTAAGGATTTTTAACACTTACGGACCTAGGATGCGATTAAATGATGGTCGTGTTATTCCAGCTTTTATTGGGCAGGCATTGCGTGGAGAAGATTTAACTATTTTTGGTGACGGAATGCAAACGCGGTCATTTTGTTATGTCGATGACCAAGTGGAGGGGATTTTTAGGTTGTTACATTCTGATTATGTATACCCTGTAAATATTGGTAATCCAGATGAAATTACTATTAAAGATTTTGCAGATGAAATTATAAAACTAACAGGAACCAATCAAAAAGTAGTTTATCATCCATTGCCAATTAACGATCCCTTACAACGTCAACCAGACACCACTAAAGCAAAAGCAATATTGGGTTGGGAAGCCAAAGTTACAAGAGAAGAAGGCATGAAAATTACCTATGACTATTTCAAATCCTTGTCAACCGAAGAACTTTTAAAAGAAGAGCATAAAGATTTTACAGGATATATTCATTAATATGACCGCTTCTCAAATTGGAAGATATTCAAAATACATCAGACCCATAAGTGTTATATTTGACCTTTTGGTTATCGACTTATTATGCCTATTTTTTTTTAAAGAGCTTCGGTTAAATATTTTATATTATGTATTTTATCAAAACTTTGGATGGTTTTTAACCGCCTATTTTATCCAGTTTTATGAAGTCTATCGTTTTACGACCCCAGTCGAAATTATTTCTAAATTAGTCAAACAAGGAGTCCTTTTTTTGCTAATTGTTATTTCTTTTTTCCCTTTTTCAAAACAAAGTATTTTTAGCGGTAATGCAGCAGCAATTTTTTTGTTTTTAAGTTTTGTATTAATTACTATTTTCAAATTTTTATTGTTTTATTATTTAAAAAAGTACAGAATAGTAACGGGGAGTAATTATAGAAATGCTGTGATTATTGGACATACCCCTGAAGCTGTCCAATTAAAAGAACTTTTTGAAGTCAGAAATGACTTGGGCTATAGGTTTTTGGGCTATTTTTCTGATAAAAAATCTAATCAGAACATTAGAGGAAATCTAGCAGAATTAAAACCTTTTGTTATTGAAAACGAAGTACACGAAATTTATTGTTCTTTGAATGAAGTTTCTGATCCGCAGTTAAAAGACTTGGTTAATTTTGCAGAAGAAAATAACAAAACGATAAAGTTTATTCCTGCCGCCAAGGAAATCTTTTCGAAAAATTTAAAAATAGACTATTTCGACATTTTCCCCGTCCTTTCAATTCAAAAATCAACTCTAGATGACCCGAAGATTAAAGTTTTAAAAAGAACCTTCGATATTTTTTTTTCATGTATTGTTCTTTTGGGACTTTTGTCCTGGCTAACCCCATTGTTGGCAATACTTATTAAATTAGAATCAAAAGGACCTGTTTTTTTTAAACAAGCCAGGCC
>CANCPZ010000166.1 GCA_947380175.1 Bacteroidota bacterium
TCCATTTGTGGTCTGTAGGAACCTTCCCCGTAAATAATCAACTTGGCATTCGAATATTTATTAGCAATATCTCCAAAGGCTTGAATCAACTCTGGATACCCTTTCTTTTCATACAATCGACCAATACAAACAAATCTAAAATCATCGGTTTCAGGCTTTTTCCATTCGGAAAAATCATCACTATTTCGACCTCTATAAATCACTTTAATTTTTGAAGTTGGAATACCCAAATGTTTTGCATTGCTATACCCAATGTATTTACTATTGGCAATCCACAAACAAGGAATAAAAGAAGTCATTCTGTCTACAAGCCATGTACTATAATATTTTATAAATCCTGATGTTCCTGAGAAGGTTTTTCTTCGTTCAATGTTATAACTATCATCAACAAAAGTACCAATGAGTTTAGTTCCTGTTAATTTACAAGCCATTCTACTTATAATATTACTTCGATATAATGAAGTGACAACGATATCGGGTTTTAGGTCTTGTAACACTTTTTTCATCCCAGCAATACCCTTAATAAAGTCATATTTTCCTTGTAAGTTCAATGAAATAATGGAACATCCCAACTCCTGGTAAGTTGATAGCAAATCCGCTTTGGGGTAAAAATAAAGGATACTGACTTGAGTATCTTTAGAAAAATGACGAATGATATGGGCTATACTCTGCTCAGCTCCTCCTTGTTGTAAGCTATCAATGGCGAAAAGAACTTTCATCTGTTTATATTTAACCCGTTGGGTGTAATTATTTTTTAAAGTTAATTAGTTGCGATTTGTCACACTGAGCTTGTCGAAGTGTCTTATTATATAGTCTTCGACAGGCTCAGACTGACATCGTAGACTGAATTGATTTCAATTTTTAATCTAATTTAGGTAATTCTAACTAACGGGTTAATTTCTTTTTTTGAAGGTTAAGGTTATAGGATCTAAAGTCTTGCCTTTGACTGATTGCAAGCCATGATAAATCCCCATCAAACGAAATTTTATTCTGTCAAATCGATCAGGGGCTAGTAATCCGGCAATCAAATATTTTGATTGAACTATTACATAACTAGCCAATCGAAACCAAGAAAAATACTGTTTCAGAATGAGCAAGTGATTGCGGGAATGATAATAGCCACGCCAACGTGTAGATTTAGAAAATCTTTCTCCTCCACCCATCGCCAGTCTATTCACATGATGATTAGCAATCACCCCTAATTTCAAACCGGCCTTTTTTATACGTAAACAATACTCATAATCCTCACACATCATGAAAAAATCACTACTTGGGACTCCTACTTTCTTGATAGCTTCAATAGTAAATAACGCATGATCTACTGGCATAAAATCAACGTCTTCCGAATGATTTATTGGATTAACTTTAGTCTTTGTTCCCAACCCAAGTTTATATCCCATTAAACCCAAAGCATCGTACTCATACTTTCTACTGTTTTCTACTAAATACCCCAGTGTTTCTGGAATATTAGAAACATCATCGTCCATCAACCATATATAATCAACAGCTGTGTTTTTTAATGCCCAATCCATTCCCATGGCCAAACCCGAACCGTAACCAATATTTTTAGAACTAGAAACAATTGAAATCCGAGTATCATGTTTTTTTCTTTCCAAAAGACCCGCTATCGTATTATCCGAACTGTTATTATCGACCACAATTATATTCGAAATAGGGTACGTTTGTGCCTGTAAACAGTCTAAAGTTTTTTGAATTACTTCACTCCTATTGTAGGTAACTATAATTGCAGCCACTTTACTATTTTCCATAAATCTAATTATTAATTTTTCCGATATTTTATATATATATATTTTGCCAGACTACTACTATTACGCCACAACTGATAATTTTGTTGCATCTCTCGTAAAAGCTTATCCCAACTCAAAACTATCGCCTCATCCTGAAATTCTTTTAATTTATCCT
Organism: Bacteroidota bacterium; assembly: GCA_947380175.1. Taxonomy (GTDB): domain Bacteria; phylum Bacteroidota; class Bacteroidia; order 2-12-FULL-35-15; family 2-12-FULL-35-15; genus 2-12-FULL-35-15. The sequence goes on from CANCPZ010000166.1 coordinate 1,924, forward strand.
TATCAATTATTATCCTTTTTAGAGAACTTAAATAATTTTCTTTTACTTGTTTGATCGCATTAAAACATTCATCTGGATTCGTAACAATAGAAATTCCAATTCCTAATCCATTTTTAAGAAATAAGGAGCTGCTTTCGTTTCCAGCAATTACAGGCACCCCTGCCAAATAACTGTTTATTATTTTTGAAAAAGGCTTGTTATAATGCGGTTTGTTTTCGAAATCACGAATCGCCAATACGCAATCGGTTTCAGAATAATCATTCCATTTTTCACTATCTGTAATTATCTTAAGTTCTACCCCTTCACTCTTTAATTTTTCTTTAAAACTTGGTTCTAATAATTTTTGAGGGAAATTTTGGTCAATACCATAAAAACATACATTTTTAAAGCTCTCCCCTCTAAAAAAGTTTCTTTTAATGATGTCATTTTGATTCCAATGTGCTATGAAATAACTTTTGGTAAACAAAAATAGTTTTTCTTCAAAAAAACTTCGCTTTGAAAAATTAAAATTACTAACTCCTAATGGATTCTGGGCTATATGATATTGGGCATATTGGTGACGCCCATAATCTGCTTGAACGCATACAAATAACTGAGTATTGGAAGGCACTGTATCTTTTGGGAAAAAACCTTTATGAAAGATAATGATCCCTTCGTCAGGAATATAATTTACTAAATGAATATTAAGGTCGCTTTTATATTCCTTTAGTTTCCAAAAAGTCTTTAGAACCCAACAATCTAAACCACTCTTATCGTCTAATGGGATTGGGATTTCATTTGGGTAATAAAAATATGTAGTAGTTAACATCAACTTTCCCTATATCAATTTAAAATTTGTACTATTTAAAATCAAATAGAAACCTTTCCTCTCTTTCCCAACAAAAAATGAATTATAGCGTATAAAATTACTCTCGCATTTGCATTTCCATAGGTGACCCCATGTCTAAATCCTGATACTATTTTAAAAAAAGATCTCATGATTGTTATAAACAAAGCCAAAAAAAGTTTATTTTTTTTAAGAATAATCAAACTATTTCTTATGGAATAATAATCTCTCAAAATACGCTTTTCATCTTTCTTTATTCCTCTCTTTATTTTCAATCCAATTCTGTTGAACTTTAGCCTATGCCTTTTATATAATTCTTTGTCAACTAGTAAAACATAACCCGCTTCTTGCATTCTCAAATCAAAATCAAGTTCTTCAAAACCAAAAAAAAGACTTTCGTCTGGATAAACCTTTGCATTTAAACAAACATCCGCATTAATGATTTTACACATATTACCAGCAATATTATCAACCTTTATTAAGCCATTTCCATCTAATTCATCATCAGGAACTCGAACCATTAATCCATTTCCTTTATTAAAATACTGACCTACAACTCCTACACATCCACAATTATCCGTTAACTCCGCTTTCTTTAATAAAATTTCGAAAGTATCATTATAAATAGGGGGGTCATCATCATCAATCCAACCTATCCATTTATATCCTTGAGTAGATAAGATTTCTAAACCTATTTTTGCAGCTCCTGCTGGGCCTGAATTGTAGCCCACAGCATGATAATCAATAGGTCTGCCTGAAAATTTAGACAATACCATTTCAGCACTTTTGTCAGGATCATTATCCACAATAAGTATTTTTTGGGGAGGGTATGATTGATTGAGTATAGCATTAATGGTAGCTTCCAAAGTGGAAACTCTTTGATAAGTCATAATAAATGCTGCAAAGTTTAAACATTTGCTCATTGTTGTTTCCATATTTTTTTTCCTAATAAAGGAAATAAAGCAATAACAAATCGAGCTAAAGTTTTCAATTTACACATATCTGTAATATAAGCTTTCCAGAAATAAATTCTTGCTTGATTCCAAACACCTAATTTGGCATAAGCCACTGCGATGTTTTGATAATACAATCTTAATAAAGCTGGACGTTTATTAAACCTATTTACATGTTTTTTTATAATATAAAGATTAGAATCAATTCTGTTTTTTAAATTCTTACTACCCCCATTTAAAGATTCAAAATATGTAAAATTGTAATTGTCAACAATCCCAATAGTTAACTTTTGAGCATCCAACCGATACCTTAATTCCACATTTTCGCCAAATTTCATATTTTCATCAAATAGGCCCACTCTTAAAAAAATATCTTTTTTTATTGCCCATGATCCTGGAATACTATTCCCTTTTGACCTACCATTTTTATAGGGATCCAAGGCGGAAACAAAGACTTCACTATTATCTAATTTTACCATTTTCATACTACAAAACAACCAATCCTTGTTTTGAATGGCTAAATGATAAAAATCCTCAAGCCAAGACTTTTCAACCGTATCATCGCTATCCAAAAAAACTAGGAACTCAGCAGTTGCCTGTTTTGCTCCAGTGTTTCTTGCAGAACATACCCCCGCATTATTTTGAAAAATATATTTGATTCTATTATCGCTAGTAAATGCTTGCAGAATTTCCTTAGTATTATCACTTGATCCATCATCAACGATTAGTATTTCAAAATCCTGAAAAGTTTGTCCTAGAACTCCTTGAATGGCTCTATTTATAATAGGAGCTCGGTTAAAAGATGGAATAATAACACTAAAATAAGGCATTATAACTTTTTAAATTTTGCAATTAGTGCTTGAAAACTATTCTTAATAAACACTAAAATAAAAGGCATTTTAAGAACTTTAGATTGGAAAACTGATATTTTTCTAACAAGAATTAATAGATTAAAAACTGATATTTTTTTAAAAATTACCCAATTAAAAAATGATTGATACAATAATAATCGTGTTTTATCATTTTGTCCAACCCAAATTCTATTGCCTTCATGCCTTCTAATTAAAGCTACTGGGACTTTTAATTCGCCTCCAACTAAAGTGCCTTTGAATGCCATCTTGAGCCACATTTCAGAATCTTGGTGCAAAAGCAATTCTGGATTAAAATAACCCACTTTATTAAAAATCTCTTTTTTAATAGTAATTCCGTTCGTATGGAAATGCCCGTATGTACCTCGAAGTAAATAATGAAATAATTTTTTAGGTTCAACAACTCTTTTCAAAGTAAAAACTTTCCCGTCAGGTTCATTCATATAACCCACAGCCGAATAAACACCGTCTATATTTGGATTTGACAGAAATATATTTTGTTCATTTTCAAATCTATTTTCGCAATAAATATCATCAGCGTCTAAAAAAGCAATATAATCATACTTCGCCTTCAAAATTCCTAAATTTCGGCTTTCGGAAGCGCCTTTATTTTGATTATTTTCATGAATATAAAAACTTACTTTTTCGTACGTTTTTGAAAGTTCTTCACAAATTGCCAAAGAATTATCTTTTGATCCATCTTCTATCAAAACTATTTCGCCAACTTCTGGCAAATGAACTGCTGATAATAAAGCTTCTTCTACATAAATTGCAGCATTGTAGACTGGCATAACTACTGTAACTTTAAAATCAGTATTATTCATAAAATAAATTTAAGGAAATGAAAATTAACTTTATTATCCAAAAAATGAAAAGTTAAATTCAAAGAAAAGTTTTTCCTTTGATTCTACTAGATTTTTTGTTTCTACTTATAGATTTTAAATCTATTGAACTTATAATTTTCAATTTCACAATCGTATCTTTCCAATCCTGAATTCTTACTCTACGAAACAAA
>CANCPZ010000167.1 GCA_947380175.1 Bacteroidota bacterium
TGAAGGGCAACCACAAGATGCGCCTAAATTTGTTTGAGCAAAACCTGAGGACAAAGCTGCTACAACTAATGCTGCTGCAGTTGCTACTCGGGTTATTCTTTGTTTCTTTTTCATCTTTTTTGTTTTTGTTGGTTTGGTTTGTTGAAAAAATAATTTGATTTAAATTGAATTCGATTTGATTTAATTATGGTACAAATATCATTTTCATAAATCATTGTAAAAGAAACTTAGACTTATGAAATTATTATTTCTATATGCATTTTAGATTAATAAAAAGACAGGAAATGGCCAAAAAGTTATTTTATTGTTACTTAACATTTATTTTTAGTTAACATAAAAAGACGCAGACAAGTAATTTTTCACACCGTAACTATAACAATGTATTTTTACTGTGATGTTATACCAATCTAAATTTAGTGATAGTATTATTTTTAGGATATGCTGAAGTTATAAGGGGATTAATTGATTAAAGATATTGTCAAATTATAATGGACAAAATGAAAATTATTTTCTATGTCCGAATAATCTTTGAAAATTGAAACATAATTTAAAAAGGTCAATACGTTTTTCAAATTATGAAAACTGCAAAAACTGTTTATACCAATATCCTGACTGTTTAATGGTTCGTTCTTGAGTATTGAAATTGGTATGAATCAGTCCAAATCGAGGATAGTACCCCTCAGCCCACTCAAAATTATCTGTAAATGTCCATACAAAATAGCCATCCACTTTTACACCTTCATTTTTTGCCTTAAGCAATACTTTAAGATGGCTTTTAAGATAATCTGTTCTTTGTTCATCATTTATTTTTCCATCAAAAATAGCATCATGAAAAGCTGAACCATTTTCTGTAACAATAAGTTTTTTGATTTTTGGATATGCATCGTATTTTTTTAAAACTTTATACAATGCATTTGGATATACTTCCCAATTCATTAATGTTTTAGGCACATTTCTTTTATCGGCTTTTATAATTTTTGCATTTAATAAAGGAACAAAATAGGAATGAGTTACTATTTCGCGGGTATAATTTTGAATGCCTATAAAATCAAAATCAAATGGTAAAAGTTGCTCATCACCAGGTTTAAAATAAGAATAAATCCGATCGAGTAATTTTAAATCATTAATAGGATACCCTAAACCTAAAGATGGTTCAATAAATAAGCGGTTTAATAATGCATCTACCCGTTTTGTGGCGTTAATATCTTTTGGAGAATCGGTATTTGGTTCTAAATGGGAGCATGAAAACGTTGTTCCAACTTGAGCTTTAGGAAGAATATTTTTTAAAGCCCTTGCACCTTGTGATTGACAAAGCGTTGCATGATGAACAGCAGGGATAAAATTTCGCAACCCTTTTCGTCCCGGAGCGTGAACACCTAAAAAATACCCTGCACCAGTAAAAACCATCGGCTCATTTAGTATCATCCAATTTTTGACTCTATCGCCAAAATTTTTTGCGCAAATTTCAACATAATCAGAAAACCAGCCTACAATATCTCGATTTGTCCAGCCACCTCTGTTCTCAAGTTCCTGTGGCAAATCCCAATGATATAAAGTTATCCACGGTTCAATATTCAATTCAAGAGATTTGTCAATTAAACGATTATAAAAATCAATTCCATTTTGATTAATTGTACCAGTTCCATTTGGTAAAATTCGTGACCATGAAATCGAAAAGCGAAAGTTAGGAATATTTAGAAATTTCATAATCTCCAAATCACTTACAAACCTGTTGTAAAAATCACAAGCATTATTTCCATTATGATTGTCTAATATTTTACCTTTTTGATTTGAAAATTTATCCCATATCGATTCGCCTTTGCCATCGGCATTAAATGCACCTTCAATTTGGTAGGCTGCTGTTGATACACCAAAGGTGAAGTCTTCACCAAAATCATTTTTGTTGAACATCCTAATTTAACTAATTTTAAGCATGGGATAGTTCATTCCATTCGGATTCATACCTGACAGCAATCTTTTTCTTAACATGATTTGCGACTAGCGTATTAATAATATTTTCAGTAATATCAGGGTAGTCCACTTTAACTATTTTTTGGTTTAACAACCAAGCTTTAATTATAGGATGATGCTTATTCTTTAAACTTTTAATTACTGGCACTCCCATTTTCTGCAAAGCGGCAGCATTGCATTGTTGTTCGTATTGTGTTTTCATTGGTATAACCAATAACTTTTTTTTCAAAAAAAATGCTTCTGCTGGAGTTTCAAAACCAGCACCACATAAAACACCGGTACAAGAAGCCAAACTCTTTATAAAAGCTTCATTATTTATTGGTTGTATTGTAATATTATCAACTTTGATAATTTGTTTGTTGTGTTTGCTAAAAATATCCCATTGAATAGTTTTAAATTTTCTAAAATTTTCAATTAGCCTTTCATCAGCATATGCAGGAAGATAAACTGTATAATGCCCTTCATTAGTTGGCTTTAAGCTTCGTATTTCTTGCCGAATTACGGGTGTGAAAATATTTTTTCCGAAATTTGAAAAATGAAATCCATATTGCGAAGTGGATGGCGCATAATATTTCAAAACAGTTTTACCTAATGGATCTTTCTTCTTAGGTTTTGGTGCATTTTTAGCCAATACAGCACTCTGATGGCTTAATGCTATACACTCTAATCCTTTTTGTTTACAGGCCCAGGCGGTTACCGGTTCAAAATCATTAATAATTAAATCATAATCTTCAATTGGAATTTTTTCAATGTCTTTCAGTAATTTCCGCAAATCCATTCTTAAATATGTACTCACAATATCAACTCCACCATTTTTTCCAAAAACAAAACTCAAACCCTTTAATTGATATTTAATTGGGAATGGTAAAATTACATCGGCCTGAATTCCACTTACTAAAATATCAACACTTCCTTTTTTCTGAAGAATAGGAATGATATCTCTAGCTCGGCTCAAATGTCCATTCCCAGTACCTTGTATGGCATATAGTATTTTTAATTTATGCACGTTTCATTAGATTAAATTCTTCAACTAAATTTTCAAATAATTGCACTTTATTTAAATTCACTTTATTCTTTTTTGAAAGCTCAATTGATTGAGCCAAAAGATCTTCATGATATTTATAAACAGACCATTTACCATTATTATATTCTAAAGAACTTAGGTTTTCTATCCAATCTCCCGAGTTCATATAAATAATTGCACCATGCTCGTTTTTTATTTCTCTAATTTCAGGTTGATGAATGTGACCACAGACTACAAAATCATAGCCATTTGAAATCCCTATATCAGCAGCAGTTTGTTCAAAATCATTTAAAAACTTAACAGCGCCTTTTACACTATTTTTTATTTTTTTTGAAAGAGAAATTTTACCTCTTCCCATTTTTTTTGAAATAAAATTTACTGCCCTATTAATCAAAATAAGTGTATCATAACCTACAGCTCCTAATTTTGCTAACCACTTAGCGTGTTTCATCGTAACATCAAATACATCGCCATGAAATATCCATGCTTTTTTCCCATCAATTTTCAAACTGACTTTATTCACTATTTTCAAGGAACCCATTTTAAATCCAACAAATCGCCTTAACATTTCGTCATGATTTCCCGTTACATAATAAACCTTTACATCTTTTGTCATTAGCCCTGTAATGTGCTTAATTACTTGCATATGACTAGCAGGCCAATAGCGTTTACTAAATTGCCAAATATCAATAATATCGCCATTAAGAATTAGCGTTTTAGGCTTTATTGTTTTTAAATACTTTAATAATTCGGTTGCATGACAGCCGTAAGTTCCCAAGTGGATATCTGAAATTACTGCAACTTCGATTTCACGTTTTTTTATTTTCATTGTAAATAGTTAAATGAATATTTTTTCCTGGTATTCAATTTTATTTGCTTTAAAAGGAGAATATAATGCGGAAAGTTGTTTCATAAAAACTCTTATTATAAAAACACGAAACCAGTATAGAATTATTTTCATTTGTGGATTGATTTGGTTGTGAAAAATATAAAAAATGAGAGGAGGGGAATTGTTTCAGAGTAAAGAGTTTTAATGCGACTTGAATTAAAAAACATTTAAAATTATTTTAAAAGTTGAATTAAATTACATTACAAAAATATTTTATAAATACCAGTTGTGTTTTACCAAATGATTATGAAATAATTAAATATAAAACAGTGCTATTGAATTTATTTCGGAACTGAATAATTACATCTTGATACAATTGATTCGTATAACAAAACAAACAACCCTTGTTTTGTTACTAATCAAACCTTTTCCCATATATTGTATGAAGATATAGAAGCTTCTGTAAGTATCAGCCTAGAAAAAAATTACAAAGATTGTAATGACCAATTTTAAAAATTCAACATCATTAAAAAGCGAAAATAAATTGGAGAAAAAACGAAGATAAAGTCTGAGGATAATTATGTTAACTATTTAAAAATGAATATGAGAACTAACAATTTGTTGAGTTATTACTTTGCAATATCTTTGAGAGAGACGGCGTATTAGTTATTTGCTGGGAAGAGTTTCAAACGGATAATGGTATTTTTGTTGTTCTCTATTTTTAACTGGCCGAACTTTGGGGTAGCTTACAATGGTTTGTAATTTTTTCTTTACGTTGTCAAATTACGTTTCACAAATTAGTTAATCCTCTATTGCATCAATACCAGTTTGATTGGTGATTAAAACTAATCTAATGAATTGCTACTATTTTTTTTGTTAGATTAATTAACTCTTTGAGAGAAGAATCTGTGTTAATTGAAGAAACTTGAATTTTAAAAAATGTATTGTTTTTTCTAACCAAAATGAAAGGATTTTTAAAATTATCTTTCATCAAATATGCTTCATCACCAATATTTTTAAGATCTTCAACATATCCCATTTTTTTATGTTCTTTTTCAAAATTTTGATACATAACTTTTGTAATATCTTCATTTTGCCATTGTTGATATTCAAAAAACAACTCGCCTTTCGAAGTGCTATCAATGTAGGTAGGCCTAAATTTTAATTTGTATCTTATTACACCTCCAGAAGATTTGAAAGAACTATCCTTCAAAAAACTTTTTTTTTCTATTACTTTTTCAGCATCAGCAATTGTAATAAAATTATTCGATTGAAACAAATTGCTATCCTTGAATATAAAATGGTTCGCAATTTTAAAATTCTGATTAAATGAATAGGAAATATGAATTAATAACAGGAAGAATAAACCGATTAAAAATATTGTTTTTTTCATTTCCTTAAAATTTGAATATTGCTAATTATAAATTATAATAAAATCCTAAGTTTAATCCTGCTGAATACAAATATTCTTTTACAGGTGTGTTTATAATTGAATTAATTGAGCGTATATAAATAGGTTCCACCTTTAAATCAACTTTATTGGATATCGAATAATTGATTCCAACACCTGCGATTATTGCAAAATTAATTTTTGAAAAACCAGTCCTTGAATTGGAATTATTTTTTTCGGTATCCAAATTCATATACTCTAAAATAGAAGTTGTTTTCTTGGTAAGAAAAATATTTGTTGATAAACCTGCTGTT
>CANCPZ010000168.1 GCA_947380175.1 Bacteroidota bacterium
ATCAAAGACAAGAAAATCTAGTTTTATTAATTGCTGTATATTTATAAGAATTATTTGATTACAAAATTAGACAAATACACTTTCATTTTTTGTGAATAAGGATGTGGTTTGAAAAACCGAAAGTTGAGTAATTCCTGACCAAATACACCTAAATAAAATTCAAATGAAAACTTATAAAAAAAAAGTAGTAAGGATTTACTTACTACTGTTTATATATATTAATATTATATCGATTCTTTAAGATTATGCAGGCAATATATTATTTATTTTTTATGTGATAAGCAATGAGGCCATCAATAGGTCTTCTTAAAACGTTTCCTAATTGCAAACCGTATTTATCAAAAGTTATTTGTAATTCATCTTTTAAATAAAATGCAATTGAACCCACAAAATGTACTGGAACTTCCTTGCAGTTTTCAAATTGTCGAATGTAATTTTTTACAAAAGATTTCATACCCTTAAAGATTATTTTTTTACAAAATTCGGTTTCTTTGTGTTGAATTAAAAATTTTGCAAAGGTTGCCAAATAAGCATTGGGGTTTGATTTTTTGTACAACTCACCTTTAATAGTGTCCGGATCTAAATCATATTCTTTTTCGAATGCAAGAGCTAATTCCTTTGGCATTTTATTGAAGTAGTATTTTCGGATTAATTCTTTCCCAAATACATTACCACTACAGTCGTCCATAACTATATAACCTAGTGATTGTACTTTTTGGTGTAATAGTTTGCCATCAAAATAACTGCAATTTGAACCTGTACCTAAAATTGAAACAATCGCTTTTTCTCCTTTAGGAGTTGTCGCATATACAGCTGCATAAGTATCCTCCTCAACTACAATAATCGAGTTGGAAAAATATTCTTGAAAAATTCTAGAAAGTGAAATTTTCATATTATCTGTACCACAACCTGCTCCATAAAAGAAAAGATGCGTAGCCTTGTCTTTATTTTGTAGAATATCAAAGCGTTCATTTAAACGTTCAATGATTTCATCCCCTTCAATAATTTCAGGGTTTAAGCCTGATGTTTGTGTAGTAAACAACACTTTTCCATCCTCATCTATTGCAATCCAATCTGCTTTGGTAGAACCACTATCAACTAATAATCTCATCTTTAATATGGGTTTTAATTTTAGATTAAAAGCTTATAGCTATTAGGATTGAAATCTAAAAAATATATTTATTTGTTTGGGTAAAAAAATCCCGTTAAAAAGTTATCTAACGGGATTTTGTAACATATTAAAATTATTTTAAACTTGTGATATGAACAGCAAGGTCAATTAATTTACTAGAATATCCATATTCATTATCATACCAAGAAATGATTTTAAAGAAAGTTGAATTCAAACCAATTCCAGCATTAGCATCAACAATTGATGTTCTTGAATCAGAAACAAAATCTTGAGAAACCACTAAATCTTCAGTATATCCTAAAATACCTTTCATAGTAGTTTCAGAAGCTAATTTAAATGCAGCCATTATTTCAGCATAAGAAGTTTCTTTAGCCACTTTTACTGTTAAATCTACAACTGACACATCAACAGTAGGAACACGCATAGACATACCAGTGAGTTTTCCATTTAATTCTGGAATTACTAGTCCTACAGCTTTTGCAGCTCCTGTAGATGATGGAATAATATTACAAGATGCAGCACGTCCACCTCTCCAATCTTTTCTTGATGGACCATCACAAGTCATTTGAGTTGAAGTTGTAGCATGAACAGTAGTCATTAAAGCTTCAACAATACCAAAATTATCATTGATAACTTTAGCTAATGGAGCTAAACAGTTTGTGGTACAAGAGGCATTAGAAACAACAGTATCAGATGCTAAAGCTTTTGTATGGTTTACCCCCATTACAAACATTGGTGCGTCAGCAGATGGTGCAGAAATAATTACTTTTTTAGCTCCACCTTTAATGTGTGCGTTTGCAGTTTCTTTTGTTGTAAAGAAACCTGTACATTCAGCAACAACGTCAACTCCTACTTCATTCCATTTTAAATTTGAAGGTTCTCTTTCGGCCGTGATTCGAATATTTTTACCATTTACGTAAAGTTTACCTTCTTTTACTTCTACAGTTCCATTAAAACGACCATGAACGGAATCGTATTTTAACAAATAAGCCAAGTGATCGACATCTAACAAATCGTTTATTGCTACTACTTCAACATTATCTCTATTATAAGATTCTCTAAAAACAATTCTTCCAATTCTTCCAAAACCGTTTATTCCTAATTTTACTTTTGACATTCTTTTTTTATTTAATCGTTTAATTAATTTAGTTTAAGAATTAAGGTTATTCTCGCACCTTGCTCTTTTTTATATTGACATTATTTCTGATACTCGCAACAATTCTCTGTCGATTTCTGTGTGTCCTTTAATAGCTTTTAATAATGGGGTTAGTTCTACTTTACCATTTAATATGCCAACCATATAATTTGACTTTCCATCCAATAAAGATTCAACTGCTTTTACACCTAGCCTACTGGCGAGAACCCTGTCAAAACAAGAAGGGGGACCTCCTCGTTGCATATGTCCCAATACCGAAACACGAACTTCATATTCTGGCAAATTAGCTTCAACGTAATCTTTTAATTCGAAAACATTTTTTCCTATTTTATCTCCCTCGGCAATAACAACAATACTAGAGGATTTTCCAGAGGTTTTGCTTTTTTTAAGGGATTCTAATAATCTTTCTAAACCCAAATCTTGTTCTGGTATTAGAATTTCTTCTGCACCAGCACCAATTCCTGCATTTAAAGCAATATGACCAGCGTCACGCCCCATTACCTCAACAAAAAACAATCGATTGTGCGAACTTGCCGTATCCCGTATTTTATCAATACATTCTACTACTGTATTTAAGGCTGTGTCATAACCCAAAGTATGGGTAGTTCCGAAAATATCATTATCTATTGTTCCAGGAATTCCCATTACAGGAAATTTGAATTCTTTATTAAAAATTTCTGCACCAGTAAAACTTCCATCTCCACCAATAACTACAAATGCATCAATTGCAGCTTTAACAAGTTGCTCATATGCTTTTTTACGACCTTCTATAGTCATAAATTCTTTTGACCTTGCTGATTTAAGAATTGTTCCTCCTTTATTAATGGTATTATTAACGCTTCTAGGTCCCATTTCTTTGAAGTCACCTTCTATCATTCCTTGATATCCTCTATAAATACCTACACATTGTATATTATGATATGCACATGTTCGAACCACAGCTCTAATAGCAGCATTCATACCTGGAGAATCCCCACCAGAAGTGAGAACGCCAATCTTTTTTATTAATTTAGGCATAATCTAAGTGTTAAAGTGCAAAAATAACAAAGATTAACAATTAAATCAGGTGTTTTTAATTAATTACTAAATAACTTCAGAATTCAAACGTTTTAGTTAATAAGTTGGCGATCTATAACTCTAATAATTAAAACTTATTTTATTCTTCTTTAGGAATGGTAGCTTCTTTATTTAATACTTGTTTTGCAGTTATTGGTTTTTTAGATCTAGAAACAGTTAGATTCTCAACTGGCGAATTTGGATCTTGATCAGTTGTGGATGACTTTTTTTCTCTTTCTAATTTATGATTTTTAAATATTTTATTTGCTAGTTCTTTAAAGGTATCAAAATCTACTTCATAAGAAACTCCTAATCCCTGGGTATAACCAATTCCTTGACCAATGTAATTAATATCATTTTCTCTATTAAACATACGTAAGTTTAAGGTTCCATCTTCATTAACTCTGTATTGTATTTCAACATCTCCAATAATAGCAGTTTCATTTATTCCGCCAAAAGGAACTCCCACTTTTCCATTGAAAGTAATTCTTTCATTTATTTTAGAAGAAATGGAAGCTACAAACCTTCCGTCAGTTTCTTTCCCAATTCTTTTATCCGCAGAAATAACATTGATATCCACTTTAAATTTATCGTTATTTGTTTGAATAATACCTCCCAATAAACCCGTTGCCGTTTCGAATACACTTCTCGAAAAATCAGATTGACTTATACCTTCCGAACTCAGGAAGCCTCCAGAGGATAATAAATACAAGGCTTGGGTTTGTCTTACATCCTTATCATTCAATTTATATTGTATTTCTGATTTTAATACATTGCTAACTGTTGGAAATTCGAAATTAAAATCTGGCTCAGGACTTGCTAAATCACCTTTTACGCCAATTATTACGTCAACGGGTACTTTTTTGGTAAATGATGAATTTTCTAATAAAATAGCTGGATTTGCAGATGTTTTATATACCGCTTCTAAATTCAACCTTGCTTTCATAGGGTCACCTTCCCAAGATATATAACCTCCCTTTTTCAACTCGAATTTTTTGTCAATAATGCCGCCATATTTAAAATTATAAGTTCCTTCATAGGCTTGAAAATCACCCCACATATTAAATTTTCCTAAGGTGTTAATTTTAAATAATAATGTTCCATTTCCCTTTCCTTTCATCCCATGTCCAGAAATTCGATCTAAAATTACCTCAACTTCAGCATTTGGAGTTATATCAAGATCAAATTCTAGTTCAAGTCCTTTGTAATTTCTAGTATTCTCAATAATTCCTTTTTTGATATTATACTTTTCTTTTGGACTCAAAAAATGAATGAAATTATTTTCACTCACATTTTCAGAATCGTTAATAGGGATTTTTAAAGCAGACCCTTTTTCAGATTTGGCATTAACTTTAATAAACAATCCATTCGTAGGACCTTTAATAGTGGCATTACCATTAATGAATGCTGTGCCATAGTAGGATGCGTCCTGATGGTCAGAGGTATTAAGGACTAGCAATCTTTTCGAATCAATATATAAATCTAACTTCCAATCCGAAAAATTATTATGCTGAATACTTCCGTTTAAAAGCCCTATAGTGCCAAATTTTGAATCCGTTAGAGTGCTCTTTCTAAATATAAACTTTTCGCTAGTCAAATCAACAATTGTTTTGTCGCTTAATGCATAATCAACATTCAGATAAGGGATGGTCAACCCTCCGCTATCAACATAGAGCCGTCCGTTGATATTTGGTTTTTTAAGATTACCTTCTATTGTAGAATTTCCCGACGCCATACCCCTTATGTTAGATAACACATCACCACCAAGCGTATTTAATACTGCTAAACTAAATTTATTAAATTTTAAATTAAGATCAAATAAGGGTTCATTATTAACGATTTCAAAACCTCCATTTAAATCAAAAGACTCTATATTTTGATTTTTTAGATTCGATTTTATAATAAACTTACTAAAACTTTTGTCTCCACTTATATTGAAATTTAATGTACCTAAATCGGTTTTATTAATATTCAAATGGTTAATTGTTATTGAAGAAGTCGGCTCATAAATGGCCTTATTCTGTTTGAAATTCACCAACCCATTTATATTTCCATTAAAAATAAATTTAGAATTTGTGGGGGTAATTTGATTTAAATCCACATCTTTAAAACTTAATTTTAAATCCTTAAA
>CANCPZ010000169.1 GCA_947380175.1 Bacteroidota bacterium
CATTACTGAAGCTTTGATAAAAGGGCTAGTAGAAAACAATATTTTTGATCCGACAGAAATTCAAGAAAAATCAATTCCTTTTTTATTAAAAGAAGGGTTTGATTTTATAGGGCAGGCACAAACCGGTACAGGAAAAACAATGGCTTTTGGATTACCATTATTACAAAAAATTGACACCACATCGTCTGCTGTTCAAGCATTGATTTTATGTCCTACAAGGGAGCTTGGTCAACAAATAGCTAAACAGCTTTTTAGAGTTGCTCGTTATAACCCTAGCCGCATTTTTGTGGAAGCCGTTTATGGTGGAGAGCCTATTGAAATTCAAATCAGAAATTTAAGTAGACCAACCCATATTGTTGTTGCTACTCCCGGAAGGTTGATGGATTTACTTGAGCGAAAAGCTATTTCATTAAAAGATATAAAAACTGTTGTATTAGACGAAGCAGATGAAATGTTAAGTATGGGTTTTAAAGCAAATATTGATACCATTTTAGAGCAAACAAATGGGCATCGTTTTATATGGCTTTTTTCAGCAACTATACCTGAATCGCTAAATCAAATTATCCAATCTTATATGGATGAAGATTCTTTTAAAGTTGAAGTGGATGTTAAAAATGTTGTAAATCGAGATATTGAACATCAATATGTACAATGCATTGATACAAAAGATAAATTAGAAACCTTACTTGAGTTTTTAAGAACGCAAGGGAAGGGAAGGGGCATTGTTTTTTGTAAAACAAAAGATGGCACTCAATCTTTATCAAAACAATTAATTGCTCGCAATCATTTAGCAGAGGCAATTCATGGCGATTTACAACAGCGTGATCGAGAAAAAGTGATGCGTGCTTTTAAAAATCAAAAAGTCCAAATTTTAGTTGCAACTGATATGGCTGCTAGAGGTATAGATGTTGATAATTTGCAATACGTAATTCATTATCAGTTACCAGAACAATTAGAATATTATACACATCGGAGTGGGCGTACCGGTCGTGCTGGTAAAAAAGGACTTTCAATTAGCTTAGTAACAAGTTCAGAGATGGGTAGATTGAAAACGATTGAGAATGAATTAAAAATTAATATATTGAAGATTAGGAGGGTATAAAACTTGAATTAATTATTATCTTTAACCTTCATAATTGTATCTCAAATTTTTATAATTTTCAACTGTTGTAATGAGAATATTTTTAGTAGCAATTTTAAGCGTTTTTATTCTGTTTTTTTTAGGTTGTGGGCATACAGATGAAAAATTTATTTCCCAGGGAACTATAGAATATGACGCCTCTGCCGTAGATCAGGAAAACCCTATGGCTAGTATGGCTCCAAGCAAAATGATTGTTAAATTTAAAAACAATAATTCGTGTGCCGAGATGAGTGCAGGTATGGGATTGTTTACAACATCTTTTGTTTGCAATTCTCAAACTAATTCACTTACACAACTTGTAAAATTACTTAATAAGAAATTTGCACTCGTACTGAATGCTGGTGAACTAAAAAAGGAAAACGATGAATATGGCATTGAAGTTATTCCTACTAGCGAAACAAAAGTTATTGCTGGTTATAAATGTTTAAAGGCGCATATTAAATCGAAAGATAAAAGTTGCTCTGATTTTGATGTTTTTTATACTCAAGATTTAGATTTACAAAATCCAAATTTTGCGAATCCTTTTTACATGATTGGTGGGGTATTAATGGAATATCAATTGAAAAAATTTGGTATTGAAATGAAGTTTACTGCAAAGTCTATTAAAAAAGAGAATATTGACGATTCTATATTTGATCTTCCTATGGATTACAAGAAAGTATCAAAAAATGAAATGGATACATTTCTTAAAGGCTTACAATAATTCCAACCAATTAAAAGTATCATCTGTATTTCTTTTTAGTTCAGTAGTTTAAAACAATCACTCATTGTTTATTCACAACTCGAGGTTTATAAGATTCTTGTTTTACTTGTTTTAGAATAGTGACTAATACGTATTTTAGTTCTTAACTAGAATAATATGTAATGGCAGAACTAAAAAAAAACATTTTAAAAAATACAATAAAAGATGACACAAAAGCAAAATTAGTGTCGGGTGGGGATGTAAAGTCTAATGACTATGCTGTTTCATCAAAAATAAAATTATCTGACAAACTAAAAGTTTTTTTCTCTTTTGCGTATGATGAGCGCTTTCAAAAAATATTTGGATTATCCCTTCTTTTCTTTGCTGTTTTCCTTGCTATTGCCTTTACTTCTTTTGTATTTACTTGGCACAGTGATTCAAGCTCAGTAATAGGAAATTTATTTTCAGAGCATCTAAAAATTGATAATTGGCTAGGAAAATCAGGTGCTCTTATTTCGTATATTTTTATTTATAAATGGTTTGGTTTAGCATCCTATATATTTCCATTATTATTTTTTGTGATAGGTATAAAAATTTTATTTAACGTAGATAAAATCAATTTAAATAAAGTGTATACGCAAAGCTTTTTCTGGCTTATTTTTTCAGCTGTAACCCTTGGTTATGTATTTAATGATTCCCCTATATTTCCTCCAGGAGGTGCATTTGGTTTTGTTATTAGTAATAAGCTTAATGATTATCTTGGTTATATTGGAACAGGCGTATTGTTGTTTTTTTCTTTTATTGTTTTTTTAGTTGCGGCTTTTAATGTTTCATTTGATTTTAGAAGTAAAAAAAATGAACCAATTGATGATGGAAATATAGAACCAGAATTACCAATTATAGAAGATAAAAAAAAAGTAATTAATGTTTTAAAAACTGAAATTGAACTTGAGCCTTCTGCACAATCAAATAAAAATCAACTTGTAGAAGATTCTTTTTTTATTACAAATAATGAAAAGCATGATATAGTTGAAGATTTTGAAAAGCCAATTGTAAATGAAGAACTTTTATTGTCGAAAGAAGATGATAATGTTCAGTTTGTCGTTGAAAGTTCAGAAAATATAGAAGAATTAAGTCCCGAACAAATTGCTGAAGCATTAGCAGCTCAAGTTGGCGAGTATGATCCAACATTAGATTTATCATCATATCAGTTTCCTCCAATAGATTTATTAGAAAACTACGGTGGTTCGAAAGATATTGTAATTAATACCGAAGAACTGAATGCTAATAAAGATCGAATTTTGAAAACTTTAGGTGATTATGGAATTGAGATTGAAAAAATAAAAGCAACAGTAGGGCCAACAGTAACTTTATACGAAATCGTTCCAGCAGCGGGGGTTCGTATTTCTAAAATAAAAAATTTGGAAGATGACATAGCATTAAGTCTTTCGGCCCTAGGAATTCGAATAATAGCACCAATTCCAGGTAAAGGAACAATTGGAATTGAGGTTCCAAATTTAAATTCTGAAATAGTACCAATGCGAACATTGTTGGCTTCCGAAAAATTTCAAAACACCACAATGGATTTACCTATTGCATTGGGTAAAACAATTAATAATGAAACATTTATTGCCGATTTAGCGAAAATGCCACATCTTTTAATGGCAGGTGCAACAGGTCAAGGGAAATCGGTGGGGTTAAATGCTGTATTAGTTTCTTTACTCTATAAAAAACACCCATCGCAAATAAAATTTGTTTTAGTTGACCCTAAAAAAGTAGAGCTTACATTGTTTAATAAAATTGAACGTCATTTTTTAGCAAAGCTCCCTGATAGTTCTGATGCCATAATAACCGATACCAAAAAAGTTGTTCATACACTTAATTCATTGTGTATCGAAATGGATCAACGTTATGATTTATTGAAGGAGGCTCAGGTAAGAAATTTAAAGGAATACAATAGTAAATTTATTGCACGTAAATTAAATCCCAATAATGGACACCGATTTTTACCCTACATTGTTTTGGTTGTGGATGAGTTTGCCGATTTAATTATGACTGCAGGTAAGGAGGTAGAAACACCAATTGCACGATTAGCTCAGTTGGCTCGAGCTATTGGTATTCATTTAATCATTGCAACCCAACGACCATCTGTAAATATTATTACAGGAACAATCAAAGCGAATTTCCCTGCTCGTATTGCATTTCGCGTAACTTCAAAAATAGATTCACGTACTATTTTAGATTCGGGAGGAGCTGATCAACTTATAGGTCGTGGAGATATGCTTTTATCAACAGGCAATGATTTAATTCGTTTGCAATGTGCATTGGTTGATACACCTGAGGTAGAAAAAATTTGTGAATTCATTGGTAGTCAGCGAAGTTATCCCGATGCCTATTTATTGCCAGAATATGTTGATGAAAATGGCGAAGGACAAAAAACTGATATGGATCCTTCTGAGCGCGATTCATTATTTAACCAGGCAGCTGAAATAGTCGTTTCAACACAACAAGGTTCAGCATCATTACTTCAACGAAGATTAAAATTAGGTTACAATAGAGCAGGTAGAATTGTAGATCAGTTGGAAGCTGCAGGAATTATAGGGCATTTTGAAGGTTCTAAAGCGCGTGAAGTTTTAATAAAGGATATGTTATCTTTGGAACAGTTTTTGAATGGAGGAAATAACAATTAAAAAATTAAAAAATGTATAGAACAAAATTAATTATAATCGCATTTTTAACAACTGCAACTGTCAATATTAAAGCTCAAGACGATATTAAAGCAAAAAAAGTGCTTGATGAACTAAGTACTAAAACAAAGGCGTATACAACTATTAAGGCCGAGTTTGAGTTTACAAACGAAAAGAAAGATAAAAGTAAAGACATTCAAAAAGGTAAAATCGAAACAAAAGGTAATAAATACAAATTAGAAATTCCAGGTCATGAAATATACTGTGATGGAAAAACGGTATGGGATTTTATAAAAGATGCAAATGAAGTTCAGATAAAAGACATGGAAGTAGCCGGTGATGATGCAATTAATCCATCAACTATTTTTACCATTTATGAAAAAGGCTATAAATTTAAATTTGAAAGCGAAGATGCTACAATTCAAACTATTAGTTTGTTCCCAACAAATCCTGATAAGAAAAAATTTCACACAATAAAATTATTGATTGAAAAAAACAAAAAGCAAATTTCAAGTGTTAAAATGTTAATGAAAGATGGATCTACTCAAACATACCAAATAAAATCTTTTGTAGGTAACATAGATTTACCAGATACTGATTTTAAATTTGAAAAAAAGGCGCATCCAGCTGTTGAAGTAGATGATTTAAGAGATGGTAAATAATTTTTTTGAGATTTAATAAAAAAAAGGTGCTTTTTAAGAGAAGCACCTTTTTTATTCTTTAAAATGATATAGAAACCAAACTTGAACTATAACAAAGCAAAGCAAGTACTTGTATTTTCATTTTTTAATGGGTTTTTTTATTAAAAAAAGTTAAAATTTTAAAGTTTAATGTGCAGCGAATTACAAAATTAAAAATTCCATAGGTTAAATAGAGAAAGATATTTTACAATTTAAATTTATTTAGTAAGTATAAAAATGAATTTTAATCGATTAAATTAGCTTTTATAGTTACCGAAAAATATT
>CANCPZ010000170.1 GCA_947380175.1 Bacteroidota bacterium
AGATTAATAATTCATAAGATACACTTGTTTTGAAATTTAGCATAAAAGAACAAATATTTAATATATTTGTTGACCATAGTTTAAGTAAATAAAAGTGTTTTCGAATGAATAATAATGAGTCAAAGGTTATAATTAAGATAAACACAATGCGTTCTATTTACATCGGAATGTTCTTTTTTTTAATTTTCTCATGTTCTAATAACCAAACTATAGAAAACAAAAGCGATTCGGTTTCAAGCGCTAAAATACAACCACCAATAGTTATTAAAGCCACAAGCCCAAATGTTATTTTATTAGAAAAAAGTTCTTTGCCCCTCGTAATAAAATTACCAACAAGCAATGGTGTATTAGTGAAGCAAACTAAAAATGGACCCAAAACAATTCTACTTAAACCAACTGAAACAAAGCCTTCAGGATTTTATTCCTTTATGCAAAAATATAATACCGACCAAGGCCTAGCCTTAAGCAGTGTTTCTTGTGGTTTTAAAGACCGCATTGGAAATTTATGGTTCGGAACACAAGGGGGCGGTGTTAGTAAATATGATGGAAAATCATTCACTAATTTTTCAACAACACAAGGCTTGGTAAACAATACTATTTTCAGCATTATTGAGGATAAGACAGGAAATTTTTGGTTTGCAACCCAAGGTGGAGTAAGCAGGTATGATGGTAAAAATTTCAAAAACTATACAACGGCAAACGGTTTATCGAATAATAGAATTTTTTCCATTTTAGAAGACAAAAATGGGCTTTTGTGGTTTGCAACCAATGGTGGAGGAATAAATATGTTTGATGGAAAAACCTTCAAACAATATACTACCGAGAACAGCAATCTGTCATCCATGAGTTTTAATAAAATAATAGAAGACAGCAAAGGAAATTTGTGGTTCGGAACATCTAACGCTGGTGTTACAAAATATGATGGGAAAAACTTTACAAACATAAATACGTTGGCTGGTCTAGCAGGAAACAATGTTTTTAGTATAGCCGAAGATAAAAAGGGTAATATATGGTTTGGTACACTTGGAAATGGATTAAGTAAATACAATGGTAAAACATTTACAAATTATTCTACCCTTGAGGGGCTTGGGAGCAATGATATTTTTTCTATTACACAAGATAGTGTTGGAGGCCTTTGGTTTGGCACAAACGGTGGTGGTGTTAGTAAATTAATAGAACCTGCAATTCTAGGGGGCGAACAAAAACAATATTTTTTAAATTATACTACCAATCAGGGGTTAGCGAATAATCATGTTGCAAGCATTACCGAAGACAACTCAGGCAACCTTTGGTTTGGCACACTAGGCGATGGAATTAGTAGGTATGACGGAAAATCTTTTACTGGTTATGCAACCGAGCAGGGTTTATCTAACAATGTCGTTTTTAGTGCTATTGAAGACAAAAAGGGTTGTTTGTGGTTTAGCACAATTGGTGGCGGTGTGAGTAAATACGATGGTTTGTCTTTCACTAATTTTACTGAATCACAGGGGTTGCCAACCAATACGGTAAGAAGTTCTATACTAGATAAAGATGGAAATATTTGGTTTGGCACCAATCGCGAAGGTGTTTGTAAATACGACGGCAAATCATTTACCACCTATACAGAAGATCAGGGGTTGGCCAACAATACAATTTTAAGTATAGCACAAGATAAAAAAGGTAACCTTTGGTTTGGCACCTATGGTGGTGGTGTAAGTAAGTTTGATGGGCAATCGTTTACAAACTATAAAATGCAACAAGGTTTGGCGAATGATTTTGTAAGGGCTATTGTGGAAGATAAAAAAGGTAACCTTTGGTTTGGTACTTTTGGTGGTGGTGTAAGTAAGTTTAATGGAAAGTCATTTACAAACTTTACAACATTGCATGGTTTGGCAAACAATATGGTTTACTCTATACACGAGGATAAATATGGAGATTTATGGTTTGGCACAGATGGTGGAGGCGTAAGCAAACTTAACACGCATGTGTCGAATAGCGATAACCTATTCACAAATTATTCCACGGCAGACGGACTTTCAAATGATGTTGTTCTTGCCATTGTGGAGGATAAACCAAATGATTTGCTTTGGTTTGGGACAAATGAAGGCTTGTCTGGTTTAAAATTGTCGTCTCAAAAAAACAAAAAAGAATCTCCTGTTAAATTCGAAAATTATAATAATAAAACAGGCTATCCTATAAAAGACATAAACACCAACTCATTATTGATAGATAGCAAAGGTGTAATTTGGGCTGGTACAGGAGATAAACTTGTAAGATTTGATTATAATGGGTTACACAAAAGTTTAAAACCACAAAATGTCTTTATTCAAAGTCTAAAGATAAACAACACAACAATTTCTTGGTACGATTTAAAAACAGCTAAAAGCCAGAAACAAATAACTAATATAACCGATAGTACTATTATACCCGCAAATGTAATTGAAGAGGTTAATGTTTTTGGCAGAACACTTACGGAGTCAGAGAGAGTAGAAATGCAACAAAAATTCAAAAACATTCAGTTTGATAGCGTTTCGCGTTTTTATTCTGTCCCAGAAAATTTAATCATTCCATACGAACTGAATAAAGTAACCTTTGATTTTGTTGCTATCGAACCGGCTAAAAACTCGCTTGTTCGTTATCAATATATTTTGGAAGGGTATGATAACGATTGGAGTCCTATAACCGACAAGCCAACAGCTACATTTGGTAATATCTCGGAAGGGTCTTATACATTTAAAATAAAAGCACAAAGCCCAGATGGTTTTTGGGGCGAACCTGTTTTGTATACATTTAAAGTATTGCCACCATGGTATAGAACCTGGTGGGCATATGGCACATATCTGATAATTGCATTTGCTGTTTTTTATAGTTTTTTCAGGTGGCGAATGGCCTCTCTTCGAAAAGATAAAGAGGTTTTAGAGCAAACTGTTTTTGAAAGAACAGCAGAGGTTGTTATGCAGAAAGACGAGGCCGAATTTCAAAGAAAAGATGCCGACATACAACGAAATCTTGTAGAAGAAAAAAATAAAAACATTATAGATTCGATAAATTACGCAAAACGTATTCAAGATGCGCTTTTAAAAGAGGGAGAGCAAATAGATAAACATCTTCCAGAACATTTTATTTTATACAAACCAAAGGACATTATTTCTGGTGACTTTTATTGGTCGTTAGAAAAACAAGGGCACCTATATTTAGCAGTAGCAGATTGTACAGGACACGGTGTTCCTGGTGCAATGATGAGCATGTTGGGTATTGCTTTTTTAAATGAGATTACCAGTACAGAAAAATTACTAACACCAGCAGAAATTTTAGATAAATTGCGAGAACGGATTATTAAAGAGTTGAGCCAAACAGGTAAAGAAGGAGATAGTAAAGACGGAATGGACATTTCAATTTCACGATTAAATTTAAGTAACAAGGAGCTTCAGTGGTCAGGAGCAAATAATTCACTGTATATTATTTCTTCTGAAATTAAAGAATATAAAAACGAAGAGGTTAGAGAGATAAAACCCAACAAACAACCAATTGGCTATCACTCAAAAATGCATCCATTTACAAACCACACAATACAACTGGAGCCAGGTGTTGGTTTTTTTCTTTTCACTGATGGTTTTGCAGATCAATTTGGCGGACCCAAAGGAAAAAAATATATGTATTCTAAATTTAAAGAAACATTAATTTTGCTTCAACAACAGCCAATGGTTAAGCAAAAACAATTATTAAACGATAAGTTTGAAAGTTGGAAAGGCGACTTGGAGCAACTTGATGATGTTTGTGTTGTTGGAATGAGAGTTTGATTATTAGTTTAATAATTGCCAAAAAATAAAATCAAAAAAGCATTAAAAATGTCTAAAACATTAGAGTTATTTTTATCAGAATCGGAACAAAAGGCGTTTGATATACAACATCGTCGAACGCTTAAATACAATATTAATCAGTACGATAAAAAAGTGTTGGAGGGCAAGGAGCAGTTTGCTAACATAGGGTTAGCTAAAACACGTGCGGCTGCAATTAAACAAAAATCAATTGATAATCTTGAAAAATATTTGATAGAGTTTGAAGCAAATTTTATCAAACGAGGAGGCAGGGTTGTTTGGGCGCAAGATTCAGAAGAAGCTATAAAAGAAGCTCTTTTGATAATGAAAAAAGCAAATGCAAAAACCGTTGTAAAAGCAAAATCAATGGTTTCGGAAGAGGTGCATTTGAATGAGGCGCTAGAAAAACAAGGGATTGAAAGCATTGAAACAGATTTAGGCGAATACATAGTACAGTTAAGAAAAGAGCCGCCATACCACATTGTTACCCCTGCAATGCACCTTTCAAAAGCCGATGTAGCTAAAACGTTTAATGAAAAAAAAGGCACTTCACTAGATTTGACACCTGAACAGATTACAAATTTTGTTCGTCAAGAGTTGCGCTTAAAATACAGCAAAGCAGAGGTTGGTGTAAGTGGCGCAAATTTTATTATTGCTGATGTTGGAGCTATTTCGGTAACCGAAAACGAAGGAAACGCTTTGATGTCAATGGCATTTCCGAGGGTTCAAATTGTTATTGTTGGAATTGAAAAAGTTATACCATCATTAAGCGATTTAGACTTGTTTTTTCCTTTGCTTTCCACGTATGGTACAGGCCAAAAACTAACGGTTTACAATACTGTTTATACTGGTCCAAAACAAGTGGGAGAGGTTGATGGACCAGAGGAAATGATAGTAATACTATTAGATAACGGACGTTCTACATTGCTTGCAGAAACAGAACAACGGAGAGCTTTATCTTGTATTCGTTGTGGTGCGTGCTTAAACGTTTGCCCTGTTTACCAAACAATAGGCGGTCACGCTTATGGCACAACGTATAGTGGCCCAATTGGTTCGGTTATAACACCTCATTTTAAAGGTATGGAGGAGTTTAAACACTTAAGTTATGCTTCTACGCTGTGCGGAAAATGTACTGAAGTTTGTCCAGTTAAAATCGACATTCACAAATTATTACTACTGAACAGAAAACAATCAATCGATAAAGGTCTATCATTAAAAACAGAAAACTGGGTGTGGCATTTTTGGAAAAAAGCCATGTTAAAACGCAGCAAAATGGAAAAAGGTGGGCCAAAAGTAAAAAACTTTATGCTTAAACAATTCTTTAAAAAACAGTGGGGCGAACGAAGAGATTTACCTGTGATTGCTCAAAAATCATTTAATCAAATCTGGAAAGAACGAAGAGGTTTGAAATAAAAATAGTCTGTTCAAAATCCACTCATTATCAATGATTACATTCAACAATGCCGATATTAAGTTTACGTTAGCAGAAAAAAAAGTGCTTAAACAGTGGATAAAATCCACCATTGAATTAAAAAAACGCAAACTCGGGGAATTAAACTTTATTTTTTGTTCAGACGCCTATTTGTTAGAAATTAACAAGCAATA
>CANCPZ010000171.1 GCA_947380175.1 Bacteroidota bacterium
CCATTTGCTGAAGCATTTTGTTTCTTAAGGTACCCATGATAGTATGTTTTATTAGTTAGACATACTATAAAGTTCAGAAAAACAAAATGTAAAATGAAGTACGTAAGCTACTGCCGGAGGCGGTTTAGTTCAACTTCTTTATAGGAGAATTTTTATCATCTCTATCTGTATCAAATTGCAAGATAAGGATGTTTTTTGTACCCCTACTATTAAAGTGAAATTCATTTTTTATATGTTTAAAGACTGGGGTAACATCAATAAAAAAGGCATAGCCTTACTATCCCCAGCTCCGCTGCATTTGCAATGCTGCGGAATATTTTATTAATAGGTTATTAATTTCTGACTTATTCTTTCAACCTCAATAATACTTACCATTTCCAGATAATTGCTCGCAGATGAATAAATCCATTCATGCGCCTGCTTAACCAGTAAAAACATCAATCCAATTCACCACTGTAAGTGTCAAAAAATAGGATCTATCTGTTTTTATATTTTGTTTTTGTCCTTGTTTCATTAACTTTAAATAAAGTAATGGCTAATTTATAATTTAAAATACAATAATACAAAGTAATTGCCGCAGCATTGCAAATGCAGCGGAGCAGGATAAGTAATGGTTATAATTTAAAATACAATAATACAAAGTAATTACCTCAGCATTGTAAATGCAGCGGAGCGATTTTATCTGAATAAAATTTTACATTCGTTCAGGTACATCAATACCTAATAAATTCATTGATTTTTTTATAGTAAAACCTATCGTTTTTGATAGCTGTAAACGGAATAACATCAAATCTTTTAACTCTTCTTTTAAAATGGGGATTTCATGATAATACTGGCTATATTCTTTTGCTAAATCATATACATAATTTGCAATTAATGCCGGGCTATATTCCTTTGCTGCTTGATTTAATGTTGTGTTGAAGTTATACAGTTTAATAATTAATTCTTTTTCTTTAGGCAATAATTCAACGTTCTGTTTAACCAAATCAATGTCGGCAAAATCGCTCGAGCCTTCTTTTGCTTTACGTAACAATGCCTGTATTCTCACATAATTAAATTGAATAAAAGGAGCTGTATTCCCATTAAAATCAATAGATTCGGCAGGGTTGAATAACATTTTCTTTTTTGGGTCTATTTTAAGCATAAAATATTTTAATGCTCCTAAACCAATTGTTCGGTATAATTTTTCTAATTCATCATTTGTTAAATCAGTTGCTTTGCCTAATTCTTTTGTAGTTGCTGCGGCAGTATTAATCATTTCCTGCATCAGTTCATCTGCATCTACAACAGTGCCTTCGCGCGATTTCATTTTTCCTTCAGGCAGTTCAACCATTCCGTATGATAAATGAAACAAGCCATCTGCCCATTCATAACCTAATTTTTTCAATATTAAAAAAAGGACTTTAAAATGATAATCCTGTTCGTTACCTACTGTATAAATCAATTTATTAAAATGGTCTTCGTCGGCACGCTGTACAGCCGTTCCCAAGTCCTGCGTGATGTAAACAGATGTTCCATCGCCACGCAACAATGTTTTTTCATCTAATCCATCGGCAGTCAAATCAATATATACAGAGTTGTCTGCTCTGCGTTTTAATATGTCTTTTTTTAATCCTTCTTCAATAATATTTTTACCTAAAAGGTAGGTGTTACTTTCATAATATATTTTATCAAAGTCAACTCCCATCATTTTGTAGGTAGATTCAAAACCCTTGTAAACCCAACCATTCATCATAGTCCAAAGTTTACGAACATCTGCATTGTTGTTTTCCCAATCCAAAAGCATCTGTTGCGCTTCTTTCATAAGTGGTGAATTTGCAATAGCTTGTTCTTCACTTAATCCTTCTGATTTTAATTCTGTAATCTGCGATTTATATTGTTTATCAAATACTACATAATATTTCCCAACTAAATGATCACCTTTCATACCTGTTGATTCAGGCGTTTCGCCATTACCCCATTTTTGCCAGGCTAACATTGATTTGCAAATGTGAATGCCTCGGTCGTTTACAATGTTTGTTTTTATTACATGATTTCCAGTTGCTTTTAATATTTCGGCTACCGAATATCCTAACAAGTTATTGCGTACATGGCCTAAGTGGAGAGGTTTGTTTGTATTAGGTGATGAGTATTCAACCATTATGGTTGATGGATTTGGAGGAGCACTATCAAATGGAATAGCTTTTCCATTTATTGAATTAAAATAATTTAACCAAAAAAAATCGTTAATAGTAATATTTAAAAAGCCTTTAACAGCATTGAAATCTGATACTTCAGTTAAGTTTTGAATAAGATAAGTACCTATTTCATTTGCCGTAACTTCCGGACTTTTTTTTGAAAGTTTCAAGTAATTAAATACTACAAAAGTTAAATCACCCTTAAAATCGGAACTTGTTTTTTCAAATGTTACGTTATCTATAGTCCCTCCATATAGCGATTGAAAGGCTTCAATGATTTTTTCGGAAAGTTTTTTTTCGATATTCATTTCTTAATTATAATCCAAAATCAAGAATGTTAATGGTTGTAAATGGCATTCACTCAACATTTACAACTATTAACATTCAAAATAATTTTTAATATGTAAGCTGACTCACTACTTTTTGCAATATTTCAAAGGTGTTTTCAGCCATTAAATTTTCTTTGTCTAATGTAGGATTTACTTCACAAATTTCGAAGCAACAAACTTTTTCATTTTGAATTAAACGTACACATAAACTACCAGCTTCTTTTTCTGTAATTCCATTACGAACAGGCGTTCCTGTACCTTTTGAAATAGATGAATCCATGCTATCCACATCAAATGTTACATAAATAAGGTTGCAGTGATTTAAATGAGCTAGGGCATCTCTAGCAATCTTTTCAACTCCGTTACGCTTTACTTCGGCAGTAGTAAACGCTTTTACTTTATGTTTTTTTAATAAATAGGTTTCTTCTGGCTCCACATCTCTAACACCAATGTATACAAGGTCTTTGTAAGTAATTTTTGGACAAATCCCACCAACTTTTTTTAATTTATTCCAAAAGTCAATGGTTTCCTTGTCTGGTTTATTCATTTTATTGGTAATGTTATCTTCCCCAAGTGACGCCGCAATTGGCATTCCGTGTACATTGCCTGTTGGTGTGGTGTAAGGACTATGTATATCTGCATGCGCATCAATCCATATAACTCCAAGTTTTTGTTTAGGGAAAGCCATTTTGATACCGGCAATTGTTCCACCTGCAGTACTATGATCTCCCGCCAAAACAATAGGAAATATGTTTTTTTTCAATGTTTGAGAAATGGTGTTGGATAAGCGCTCGTAAATCGCTAAAATGCCTGAAATCCGCTTAGCATAAGTGTTTTTAGTAGGTTCAAAAAGTAGTTGATTTTCTGTTTTTACATCAACCGATTCAATTTGTTTGAACATATTACTTCCGTAATCCAACGCTGCAATTTTAATAGCATCTATGCCCATGCTGGCTCCTCGGGTACCCGCCCCAATTTCGGATTTAACTTCAATAAATTTAACAGTTTTCATGTTTTTGTAATTTTAAAATGATTCTTTTATAGTATTTTTTTTCTTATTTATATTTATATTTTGTAATTATTCGAATAACTTACTTGGGTTTTAAATTATCAAAGTAAGTTACTTACATTTGCAGAAAATAATTAATTGATAATTTTTTTCGTAAGCAAATGGATAACAAATACATCGATTTAATTGAGCAAACATTTGATTTTCCTCAAGAAGGTTTTAATATTGTAGACGATGAACTGCATTTTTATGACATCCCTTTAATGGATATTATAAAACAATATGGCACACCCCTAAAAATCAGTTATCTCCCTAAGATTAGCGCTCAAATTCAAAAAGCCAAAAAACTATTCAACGTTGCTATTGCTAAAGCCGATTATAAAGGCAAATATACATATTGTTATTGTACAAAAAGCTCTCATTTTTCATTTGTATTGGACGAAGTTTTAAAAAATGATGTACATCTAGAAACTTCTTCTGCATTTGACATACCATTAGTTAGAGCATTATACAATGTTGGTAAAATATCAAAAGATACTTATATAATTAACAATGGTTATAAGCGCCCAGAATATTTAAAATCGATAAGCGAGTTAGTGAATGATGGTTTCGTTAATGCTATTCCTATTTTAGACAACAAAAAAGAATTACCTCAATTAGAAAAACTTTGTAAAAAAAAATTTAGAGTAGGAATTCGTGTTGCCACAGACGAAGAACCGAAGTTTGAGTTTTATACTTCTCGTTTAGGAATTCGCTTGTTAGATGTTTTAGATTATTATCACAGTCATATCGAAAACAGTAATAAATGTGAATTAAAGATGCTTCATTTTTTTATCAATACAGGTATAAAAGACACAACTTATTACTGGACCGAGTTAACAAAATGTATAAATGCGTATTGTGATTTAAAACAAGTATGTCCAAGCCTTGATTCTCTTGATATCGGTGGAGGATTTCCTATACGCACTTCTTTAGGTTTTGAATATGATTATGGATATATGGCGGATGAAATTATCCAAAAAATAAAAAATATTTGTGAAGAACGGGGTGTTCAGGAGCCTAATATTTTTACTGAATTTGGTAGTTTTACTGTTGGTGAAAGTGGTGCGGCATTGTATTCAATTGTGGATATAAAAAAACAAAATGATAATGAGTTGTGGTATATGATTGATAGTTCGTTCATAACCACTTTGCCTGATACGTGGGGTATAAAACAAAAATTTATTTTACTTGCAATCAATCATTGGGATAAGGAATATCAACGAGTAAATTTAGGAGGATTAACATGTGATAGTGATGATTATTACAACGCCGAGTCGCACTTAAATCAAGTATACATGCCTATAGTTAATGAAATACAAAAAGAGCCTTTATTTCTTGGCTTTTTCCATACAGGGGCTTATCAAGAATCGCTAGGTGGTTATGGTGGCATTCAGCATTGCCTTATACCAGCTCCAAAGCATGTTATTATTGATAGAGATGAGGACGATGAAATAACAACACGCTTATTTGCTAAAGAACAAAGTTTTAAATCGATGTTAAAAACCTTAGGATATTAAAGGTTGTTATTTTTAGTGTTATTCAAAATCTTTATATAGCAAATATTTTTTGCGAATTTGTTTAAATGTACTAATTCCATTTTCCCAGCTTTTGTGAATTTCATCTTCCGAAACTCCTTCTTTTATTTGCTTTTGTA
>CANCPZ010000172.1 GCA_947380175.1 Bacteroidota bacterium
AAGTTACGCTGGGGTAAATCTTTTGAAGAAATGAAATTCGAAAAAGCTGATGGCTTTATCAAATTTGCGTTGGGCGAAAATGTAAAGCAAAGTAATTGGGGCGATTTTAACTCTATTCGTTTTCCTCAATCTCGTATGGGTGTTGAACAAGTTTATTACGATTATTTTATTCGTGCAAAAGAATATGATGCAAAACAAAAACAAGCAGCTTTATCAAAAGCAGGACCTGTATTTCGGAGAGATTTGGAATTGGAGACGATTGCAGAAATTTTGAATAAAAAACGCTTTATAACTTGCCATTCGTATGTGCAATCCGAAATTAATATGTTAATGCATGTTGGCGATTCAATGCGCTTTCAGGTAAATACATTTACTCATATTTTGGAAGGCTACAAGGTAGCAGATAAAATGAAAATGCGTGGAATAGGCGCTTCTACATTTGCAGATTGGTGGGCATATAAAATGGAAGTTCGAGACGCTATCCCTTATAATGCATCTCTTTTAAATCAGATGGGTGTTGTAACAGCCATTAATTCTGATGATGCAGAAATGGGGCGAAGATTAAATCAGGAGGCTGCAAAATCGATAAAATATGGTGGTACTAGCGAAGAGGATGCCTTAAAAATGGTAACACTTAATCCTGCAAAATTATTACATATCGATAATAGAGTAGGAAGTATTAAAGTTGGTAAAGATGCCGATGTGGTACTTTGGTCTGATAACCCATTGTCTATTTATGCAAAAGCAGAAAAAACAATTATTGATGGACAAATTTATTTCGATAATGAAGAAGATTTAAAGCTTAGATTAGAAATTCAAAAAGAGCGTGCTCGTATTTTTCAAAAAATGTTGAATGAAAAAAAAGGTGGAGCTCCAACAATAAAACCTGTATTTAAAAAGCAAAAATTATTTGGTTGCGATGACACACAACAAAATTATTTGATTACAGAGTAATGTAAAAATTATTTTAACCAAAGTATTATATAAAATTAGCGTTCCAATTTTAACTAGCAATTAGATCTAAAAATGAAAAAAATATTTTTCGCATTAATAGTATTAACAGCAATCAGTTCCAATGCTCAAACCAAAAGTATTTTAATTATAAATGGTACAGCACATTTAGGTTCAGATAGTGTTATTCAAAACGCTATTATCGGTATAAAAAACGGAAAAATAACTTTACTTGCCGATGCAAATACTACTAATGTTGATAAAGCCGTTTATGATGAAATTGTTGAAGCAAAAGGAAAACAAATTTATCCCGGATTTATTGCCGCTAATTCCACTTTAGGATTAACAGAAATAGAGGCTGTGCGGGCAACAAATGATTTTCGTGAAGTAGGTACAATTCTTCCCAATGTTAGATCATTGATTGCATATAATACCGATTCTAAAATAATTCCAACTATTCGAAGTAATGGAATTTTATTGGCTCAAATTACACCTCGAGGTGGTATCATTTCTGGAACTTCCAGTGTGTTAATGTTGGATGGATGGAATTGGGAAGATGCTGCATATAAAGTGGATGAAGGCATCCATCTTAATTGGCCTCGTATTCAAAGTAGAAAGTATTTAGATGAAGACAATATTTATCCAGGGCCGTACGAAAAAAATAAGGATTATATCAAACAAACAACTGATTTACAAAGTTTTTTTGCTGATGCAAAAGCATATAACGAATCAACATTTAGAGAAGAAAAAAATCTTCGCTTTGAATCAATGAAAGGCCTTTTTGATGGTTCACAAACATTGTATATTCACAGTAATGATGTAAAAGAAATTGTTGAAGCTGTAAGTTTTTCAAAACAATTTTCATTAAAAAAAGTAGCAATTGTTGGAGGTAGAGATACCTGGAAAATTACCAGCCTTTTAAAAGAAAATAATATTTCCGTAATAGTTTCTCTACTTCATGATTTGCCCGAACACCCCGAAAATGATATTGATCAGCCATATAAATTACCATATTTGTTGCAACAAGCAGGTGTTTTATTTTGTTTAAACAATGAAGGTAATATGGAAGTAATGAATTTGCGAAATCTTCCTTTTCAGGCGGGAACTGCTGTTGCGTATGGTTTAACAAAAGAACAAGCTTTAAAAGCAATTACCTTAAATGCTGCTAAAATATTAGGAATTGATAAAACTACAGGAAGTATTGAACTTGGCAAGGACGCAACATTATTTATTTCAACAGGCGACGCATTTGATATGCGAACTAATAATTTAGAAAGAGCCTTTATTAAAGGCAAAA
Organism: Bacteroidota bacterium; assembly: GCA_947380175.1. Lineage (GTDB taxonomy): Bacteria > Bacteroidota > Bacteroidia > 2-12-FULL-35-15 > 2-12-FULL-35-15 > 2-12-FULL-35-15. The sequence goes on from CANCPZ010000172.1 coordinate 2,249, forward strand.
ATATTGAACTTAATAACGATCAAAAAACGCTATATGAAACTTATAAAAAGAAATATAGCTTGAAATAAAAATTTAATTTTTATCCCTGCTTTTTTTGTAGATTTTTATTCCTAACATTAAAGTTACAGCAAATATTATTAAGCCAAGTAGTCCGTAAATCATACCAGTGTTGCTTTTTAGCACAATTAAAAAAACAATAGCTACTAAAAATAGTGTAGCTACTTCATTCCACATTCTTAATTTAAAAGAAGTATATTTTATTACATCATTCTGTAATTGTTTAAACATTACATGGCATTGCAAGTGGTATAAAATCAAACCTCCAACAAAGCATAACTTAACTATAAAAAATGCGGAGGTTACATAATAGTCGAAGTTGTAAGTTAATACCCACGGGCCTATAATTAAAGTAAGTATCATGGATGGCCATGTAATTCCATACCACAAGCGTTTTTCCATGATTTTATATTGAGTTTGTAAAATGTTTTTTTCAAATTCAGGTTTTGATTCAGCTTCGGTATGGTAAATAAATAGTCTAACAATGTAGAATAAACCTGCAAACCAAGTAACTATAAATATAATATGTAATGCTAATGCGTATTTAAATAGATTATCCATTTTTGTTTTTTTACAAATGTACTAATCAAAATCTGATTATTATTTCTTCTTATTTCTTTACAATTAAATCAGCAATAAACTCATTATCTTTGTACAAATTAATTTAAAATGAAACCCAAAACAGCAAAGGAGTCTTTAACAATACAAACGCAGATAGTTCTTCCAAATGATATAAATACCCTTGGTAATTTGTTTGGTGGTCGATTATTACAATGGATGGATATTGTAGCTTCTATATCGGCGCATCGTCACTGTAAGCGTGTTGTAGTAACAGCTTCTGTTAATAATGTCGCTTTTAATAATGCAATTAATCATTCGAGTATTGTAACTCTTGAAGCGAAAGTGTCCCGCGCATTTTCAACTTCTATGGAAATATTTATTGATGTGTGGGTGGAAGATCCTGTAACTGGAATAAAAGTAAAATGCAATGAAGCTATTTACACTTTTGTTGCTGTCGATCAAAATGGTTCACCATTACCAGTTCCTCAGCTTATACCTGAAACAGAAGAAGAGAAGTTTAGATTTGATGGAGCATTGCGCAGGCGACAGCTTAGTTTAATCTTGGCAGGTAAAATGAAACCAGAAGACGCTACTGAATTAAAAGCTTTATTTAGTTTTGAAAAATAATTTTTTTAATTGATTTATTAGTAAATAAATTGTTTGTAAAATACAAGAGTCTGTCTAAATAAAAAAATCCCGCATACTATTTTGCGGGATTTTTTTATTATTTAGTATATTATTCTTTTTATTTTACAACAACAAATCTTGAAGTGGCGTGGCAATTAGTTCCATCTATACTCAATAGGTATGTTCCTTTTGAAAGTTCATCTGTATTAAGTTGGATTTTTTGTAATCCGGCATTTAATTTACCAGGTTTTATTGATTTTACCAATTTGCCTTGTAGGTTGAAAACAGAAACCTCAATTTCAGTGCTTGAATTTAAGGTAAATGACACTGTCCCTTCTTCCGTCATTGGGTTGGGGTATATTAATAATCCTGATTCTAAAGAGGATGATTTAGGGTTTGTATGTTCATTTATTCCAACAGAAGGGCTGATAAAATATTTGTCAGATTTCCATGCTCCTCTACCAAAAGTTGCAGCATAAATTACATAAGCATTATATACAGATGTTTCAGGAAGTTGTTGCTGACGAAGTTTAGAAACCATAACATTTGGTAACAAATTTGTAACACCATTTTCTGGACTCCAAACAACACCCGAGCCAGCAGTGATATCATTTGTAGAATAAACACCATAATCAGTACCGATAAAAGCACGATGTGGATCAAGTTTTTCTAACATTACTGAATAAACTGGCATTGCAGGCAATCCTGTTCCTTGAACAGATGAAAAAGTTGGGGTTGTAAGAGCAGCTAATGCATTTGTGCTGTATTTTACGTGAACAGCAACACCGTATCCACCTATTGAAACAGCTACGTTGTTGGCATTATTTTGATCAACTGAAATACCTGTGATTACATTAAATCCAAAAGACTCTATTAAATCTTTTTTAACAATGCACTTAGGATTTAATTTTGTAGATAAGCCAACATCTCCAGTTAATGAATCTACAACTTTTGCTAAATTCGAGAATCTATATAGATTTCCTGCATCGGTACTCGCAAATAGAACATCTCCGTCAGCTGACCAAGCAAGTTGTTCAACAGTTCCTGTAACAGTTCCAATTTTTAACCAAAGTGGTGTACTTGAGAAATCTAACGCTTGTTTAGTCATATAAACATACCCGTTAAAACCAACAGCAAGTTTGGCTTGGAATGGGTCATAAATTTTTACTGTATCACCATAGTTAACAACCGAAGTAGTTGTATAATTTAACGGGTAAACATAGTTTGATCGGTCAATTAAAATATTAGCACCAATTGCATACATTACTTTAAAAGTAATATTCATAACATTTCCATTTGCTGGAGGGGTTGCGTAGTAAAAGTCATAGTATCCAGTAGAATAATCAAATGTATGAGGCATGTTAACATCAATATTACCAGTCATTAAACCAGCTCCATCATCGGTAACAGTTTGTGTACCTGTTTTAATTGTTATTGTTCCAGGAACCAAAGTAGCAGATGCTTGAGGTAAATGAGTGTATCCTGTAAAATGTTTATTTATTCCATTTCCTGTAGCACCAATTTGAATTGTAAGACCATTGTAAAATTTAATAGTGTCAGGACTGTTTGTCGAGTTTTTTGTTTCGTATAAAGCCATTGGTGTTACAAAGCCTGCTTTGTTATAGCTTGGTGATGAGCCTAGAAAATCGGTTACATTTTTAGAATACATATTATTACCTGACCCTCCTTTAGATGAATGTCT
>CANCPZ010000173.1 GCA_947380175.1 Bacteroidota bacterium
TATGAGAGATTGAATATTACGTTTATATAATTCATTTAATATTTGAGGTAATACATCTTGGTTGAAATTAATTTTAACGTATTCTAAATTTTCTTGCGAGTCTTCATCGCTTGCAGTAAAAATTAATGTGGGTGTGCTTTTATCAAATAAATGATTGTATTTCGGAATACGTAACCATTTATCAATTGTAATACGTAATGGATTTTTACCAGATACTTCACGTACTGTTAATCTTGGATTATCTAGTAATGCAGTGTTTGTCCCTATCATAATGGCTTGTTCCTGACTTCGCCACAAATGCAACATCTTTTTTGAATCCGAATTACTAATTTGTATTGGTTTATCATTGTTCTCTTCATTACGTTTTAAGTCAATAAAACCATCAGACGATTGCGCCCATTTTAGTATAATAAAAGGCCGTTTTTTTTCGTAATAAGTGTAAAAACGTTTATTTAGTTTTTTACATTCATCTTCCAATATGCCTACTTTTACATTTGTATTAGCGTCAATCAATTTTTTTATTCCTTTTCCAGATACTAATGAATTTGTATCAATACTTCCTATTACAACAAATGGAATTTGATGTTCTATAATTAAATCAGCACAGGGTGGTGTTTTTCCAACGTGTGAGCAAGGTTCAAGATTTACATATAATGTGGATTGCTTTAGCAGATCTTTATTAATAACTGAATTAATGGCATTAACTTCTGCGTGTGCTTTGCCATATTGCTCGTGGTAACCCTCGCCAATAATTTCTCCATTACAAACAATTACTGAACCTACCATAGGATTTGGTGCAACATTGCCTAACCCTTTGGCTGCAAGTTCTAGGCAACGCTTCATGTATTTTTCTTGTTCTTTCATTTCGTTACCAAAGTTAAGACATTCATCTTTATCAATTTATTATTTTTATTTTTGTTTTATGCGAATCGCCTCAAATAAAATAAGTGATGTCATCCGATTTTTTCGAGAAGAGTTAAATAACTTTTACGAAAAAGACGAAATTGAAATTTTTATTCAATATTGCTTTGAATACTTTTTGAATTTTAAAAAATCGGATATACTTCTTCGTAAAAACGAAACAATTAGCGAATCGGAATTACTGAAATTTAATTTTGCTATAAAAGATTTAAAGCAATTTAAGCCAATTCAATATATTTTAGGTAATGCAAATTTTTATGGATTAAAATTTTATGTAAACGGACAGGTTTTAATACCAAGAAACGAAACGGAGGAATTGGTTGATTTGATTCTAAATGATATTAAATTATTACCTATAAAAAATCAGGACTTATCAATACTCGACATTGGTTCAGGTAGCGGTTGTATTCCTATTGCTTTAAAGAAAAATATGTTGGCCGCCCAGGTATATGGAATTGATGTTTCCGAAGAAGCTTTAAAAGTTGCAAAACTAAATGCAGAATTAAATAAGGTTGAAGTCGGATTTATTTTGGATGATATAATCAATCCTAGCTTAAAATTAGATTTTTTAAAATTCGATATAATAGTTAGTAATCCTCCTTATATATCTGTCTCAGAAAAAGCGACCATGAGTAAAAATGTACTTGATTACGAGCCTTATTTGGCTTTATTTGTTCTCGATAATGATCCTTTATTATTTTATAAAGCAATTGCAGATTTTGCTTTAAAGCATTTACATAAAAATGGGAAATTGTATTTCGAAATTAATCAGAATTTTGGAACTGAAACGAAGCTGCTTCTTGAAAATAAAGGTTTTAAAAATGTGCAGTTAATAAAGGATTTGAATCGTAATAATCGAATTATAAAAGCATTTCTTTAAATTAAATTATTTAATCCATTCGTATTCTTCTTTATAAAAACCAATAGCTTGATATATTATAAATTCTTGTAATTTTACTACCTTAATTTTTATCGTGAAGTCAAAAATAGTTCAAATAGTTCAATATTTTATCTTATTAGTTATCGGTATTTTTTTATGTCGATTATTTTTTAATACTCTTAATTTTGAGGAGTTAAATTTAAAATTAAAAACCGGAAATCTTTCCTGGCTATTCCTTGTTTTTTTAGTTTCCTTAGGTGTTTATGTTTTAAGGGTACTTCGTTGGCAAATGCTTATAAAATCAATAAATTACGAAACTAAATTTTACAATGCTTTTGCTGCTTTATCAATTAGTTATTTAATAAGTTTTGTTGTTCCAAGGCTCGGCGAAATTACACGCTGCATGTCGCTCAAAAAGCATCATAAAATTCCTTTTATCGAACTTATAGGTACTGTTATTATTGAGCGTTTTGTTGATATTTTAAGTTTAATAATTGTTTTGCTTTTAACATTGTTATTGCAATTTAATCACATTATGGCATTTGTAAATGTAAATGTATTTATTCCTTTTTATGATCGTGTTTTTATGAAAATTATAGAAGGTAATAGTAGAACCTTACTATTATTATTTATTATTATTTTTCTTTTCGTTTTTATATTTTATTATTTCCGAAAATATATTGTTGAAAAGTCCCCTAAATTAATTATTCATTTTATTCAAGGTTTAAAACAAGGGTTGATAAGTATTACTAAACTTAAACATAAAAAACTTTTTGTTTTTTATACGTTTTTAATTTGGGTTGGCTATTATTTAATGACCTATTTTTGGTTCTTTGTTTTTAAGGAAACAGCAACATTAAGTTGGGGAGCTTGTTTAGCAATTGTAAGTATTGGTTCAATAGGCCGCTCAGTTCCTATACAAGGAGGAGGCATGGGAGCGTATCATTTTTTAGTTACCAATGTGGTAGTTTTATATGGATTAACAGCTGATTGGGGAAAAGCTTTAGCAACTCTAATTCATGGTGGGCAAGCAGCTTTCACCTTTATGATGGGTTTAGTTGGTTTAGCAATTTTTTTTATTGGTTACTGGAAAAATAAATAATTATAATCCATAGTGTGATTGTTTCAAAAAACAATTTCAACCAACCTAATAAATTCCTTATTTTTGTAAAATTACTAAATACCTATTATGGATATTGATATTTGCGATTTAGAGGAAAAAAAAGTTGGGAAAGAGCTATACGATTATCAGCAAGATGCCATAGATAAAATATTTGAGCGACTAAAGAATTTCCCTGAAAATTATAATCTTTTATTCCAGCTTCCAACAGGAGGAGGTAAAACTGTTATTTTTTCTGAAATTACAAAGCGTTATATCAAAGAAATGGGTAAAAAAGTTTTAATCCTAACTCACCGTATTGAGCTTTGTGCACAAACTTCCAATATGCTTTCCGAATTTGGTGTCAAGAATAAAATCATTAATAGTAAAGTAAAAACATTACCTGATCAGGAAGATTTTATGTGCTTTGTTGCAATGGTTGAAACCTTAAACAATAGATTGCAAGATGATATTCTTGAAATGGAACAGGTAGGTTTAGTAATTATTGATGAAGCTCATTATAATTCCTTTCGAAAATTATTTCAATTTTTTGATAAAGCTGTTATATTAGGTGTTACAGCAACACCTTTAAGTTCCAATGTTAAACTTCCAATGAATGAAAATTATAGCGAATTAATTGTTGGGCATTCCATAGCTGAGCTAATTGAAAAAGGTTTTTTGTCAAAAGCTACAACCTATAATTATGATGTAAATCTTGGATCATTAAAAATTGGTATTGATGGCGATTATACAGTAAGTTCATCAGATTTGTTGTATAGTAATTATTTAATGCAAGAAAAATTACTTGGTGCTTATCAAGAAAAATCTGAAGGTAAAAAAACCTTAATTTTTAATAATGGTATCAATACTTCAAGGCAGGTATATACTTTGTTTACTAATGCAGGTTATGAAATAAGACATTTAGATAACACCAATAGTGAACAGGAAAGAAGAGATATTTTAACGTGGTTTAAAACAAAGCCAGATGCTATTTTAACGTCAGTTGGAATATTAACTACAGGTTTTGATGAACCAACAGTGGAAACTATTATTTTAAATAGAGCAACAAAATCTTTAACTTTATACCATCAGATGATAGGAAGAGGCTCTCGTATTCTTCCTAATAAATCAGAATTTTCTGTGATTGATTTAGGTAACAATGCCTTGCGTTTTGGTCTTTGGGACTCCTATGTAAACTGGTATGAAATTTTTCGTTCTCCGGATTCGTATCTTGAGAATCTTTCAAATGATCAGGAAATTGAACGACAATTCAAATACAAAATGCCAGTTCATGTACGAGAACGGTTTGCTAAATCAGAGTCGGTTGAATTTGATATGCCTGAAGAATATACGAAGGTGATGAAAGAAGGCTTAAGACCAAAATCAGCTATAGATCGTTCAATTGAGCAACATACAAAAATATGTTTTGAAAACGCAGATGACATTTTTGATGCTCGTGATTTAGCTAAATTGCTAGATGAAGATATAGAGTTTAGGGTAAAGCGTTATTCATATTGCATCTGTAAAAGCACTGATAATTACGTTAGGTGGTTGCAGGAAGATTATAAAATTCAACTGAGCTTAAGTCTTACAAGGAAATATCCTGCAATTATTGATTAGTAGAGGGACTTTTTTTTAACCATTCATAAATAGTTAGTACCTGCAAAATATTTAACATACCATAAAATACATCTTCTATAGGTATTGTATAAATTCGTATTCCAAGATTTTCGGAATCATTGTATATGAGTATGGGTAAGGCTGTTAGTAAACCATTTACAAGTAAAAACGGAATTAAACAAAAAGCCCAGGCAATATAAAATCGACCTAAATAACTTGATTTTATAACAAACAAATGGAACATTAAAAATAAAGCAAAGGATAAAAAAGTTATAAATGTGTAAAGTTTTTGATAATAAAAAATAGAAATATAAAGCGAAAATAGAATAAGAATAAGGGTTATGAATTTTGAGTACGTTTTTAGAACATCTTTTTTAATAAAGTAATTTGTTACTTCATAAATAAAAACACACGAAAATGGAATTGCAATAAAAAAAATCCACTCCTCAATAGGTAAATTTATAATTGATATGCCTAAAATGTAATCAGGATTAAATCGCCAAATTCCAATACTGGTAAACCATATATCCCAAATAATAAAAAAAAGTGCGCTAATAATAATCCCAGGGAAAAGATATTTCCACTTAGAAAAATAATATATTTTATTCTCAAAACTTTTTACAAGCGGATAAGAAATTGAAAATAAAATAAGAATTAAAT
>CANCPZ010000174.1 GCA_947380175.1 Bacteroidota bacterium
GCCAAAATAGGCGCTAATACTAGTAAGTTCTAAAACATTTCAAATCAGTACTTGGAAAAACGGCTGAAATAACTATTTTTGCCGCCTTATAAGCCGAAAGGTTTAGGGCCTATAGCTCAGTTGGTTAGAGCACCTGACTCATAATCAGGTGGTCCACAGTTCACGTCTGTGTGGGCCCACACTGATAATCAAGGGTTTATGAAGGATTTCCTTTGTAAACCCTTTTTTCTTGCAAAAAAATTGCAAAAACTTGAAGAAAAAGAATGAAAAAAGAAGAAAAGACTTTTTCTTAATTGGTTATACTAAGTCCATGAAATTACTTGTTTTATAAACTATTGAATCGTTTAACTATATTTTTTTAGAATTCGTTAATACAATTGAAAAAATATATCCAGAGTGGATTGGATTTTCCATACTAATACTAAAATCATATTAATATATTAAACTATATTTGACGAGTCATCAAGATTCTACAGATGTAGAAACCAACCGAGACGGGAGTCCACGGTGGTCAAGCGATGAGGGTTATACAAGCCAAAATAAAGAGCTTTAGTATCTTCTACATTAAATTTTTGATGCGAACTAATTTAAAAAAAATCGTCATGAAGAATTATCATCAACTAAATAAAAAAATTAAAACTCTTTTGGAAAAGGAACGATTTAATTTAAGTAGTAGGCTAAACAGTTTTACTTTAAGTTGGGTTTCCCAACCCCAAACACAATTAGTATACAAACTAAAATTTAAATGGGAAGGGGTTGTTTTTAGACTGACTGCAGTAGGGACATATAATCTTAGGTCTAATACAACAATAGCCATATTAGAATTTGAAGAATATTTTTACAGATTTGGAATAGGACAAAGTTCAGTCGGAGCTGGTTCAATAGGGAACAAACCTGAAATTATAATAGGAAATAATAAATTAGAAGTCAGTTTTGGGAAAAATCATATTCATTTATATCAAAAGGGGGTTGGGTCAAATTTGAATTATAATGAGCCTTTTGAATTCTTTTTGTAGGTAATGCTTTATAGATGTTGCAAACAGATAATTGGCATTAGCGTCACTTTTCCCAAAAAGCATGACCAAATGTGTTAGTTTCATTAAGAATTATGATACATAAATAAAATTGCATTTGTTTTTTGACTATTTTTGTCAAGTAATTTTTTGTCTAATGAACAAGGTTGGAAATATAATACGAGAAAAACGGAAAGCTAAAAATCTTTTACTTAGGCACCTTGCTGCTAAACTAGACATTGATGTTGCTGTTATAAGTAAAATTGAAAGAGGGGAAAGAACAGCTTCTAAGGAACAGCTTATTAAAATTAGCAAAGTACTTGAAATTGAAGCTAATTTACTTTTAGGTTACCAAATTGTAGAAAATATAATTTTAGAACTAGAAAATTCTAATAATTCACAGGAAATACGCAAGATTGTAAAAAAAGAATTAAAACAAATATTATAGGCCGAATATGTCAAAAAAAACAAAAACCGAGTTTATAATTGAAGAATTAAAATCGGTTAACAATCCAAATTCAATACACGGCATTTATCCTTATCGCGGTAAAATTTCTGCATTAGACGCAGAACAAATATTAAAACAAATGCCTAAAGGCAGTGTAGTTTTAGACCCATTCTGTGGCTCAGGTACAATTGTATACGAAGGATTAAAATACTCACTTAAAACAATTGGTACCGACTTAAATCCAATTGCCATTTTATTATCAAATGGTAAAATAAACATACCTGAATCATTATCCGAAGCACAAAGTGAAATAAGTAAAATAATAACAAAGGCGAAGAAATTGACCGAATTTTCAAAAATGAAGACAAGTGCTTCTAAGCATTTTCACGGTGAAACGAGTGAAGAAATCTCTAGAATCGCAACATATTTTGAATCAATGTCAGACTACGTAAAGGCATGTTTTCTTGGGTCAATTTGTTTAACTGCAAGAGGCTGTAATCATTATTTATGGACCTCAAGTACTGTAGGTAAAGATATAACGCCAAAAAGATATATCAATTTTTATGAAAAGCTTGAACAAAAGATTAAAAAACACTTTTATCCAATTAAAAATAGCAGTAAAATTTATAATCAAGACGCAAGAAAATTATCTAATGTAATTAAACCTAATTCAGTTGATTTTGTATTTACAAGCCCCCCGTATTTTGACTGTTTAGACTACACTGCATACTATGCGAAAATAATATATGACATTTTAAATGTTGATAGAGAAACTATTAGAGAGGGTCTAATTCAAAACTTTAAGGAATATGAAAAGGATATGACTTTAGTTTTAGAGGAATTGTATAAAGTTTGTAAAAAAGGGGCAAAAGTAATTTTTGTAGTTGGCGACAAAAAAATACATGGAAAACTGATTAATGGAGGAGAGTTTTTTAATGGAATATCACCTTTCAAAAATGTAACATTTCTGGAAAGAACATATTCTGGAACAAGTTCACAAATTTTTGATAAAATAAATAACACCAAAAGAAAAGAACAAATTGTAATATGGGAAAAATAAAAACATCTAAGTCAAAAAAGCACATAGTGAATGGTGCTGAAGTTTTCATCGGTAATTCTAATAATATGTCGGAAATACCAGATGGCTCAGTGAATCTAATAATAACAAGTCCACCATATTGGACATTAAAGGATTATGAAACTAATGACCAAATAGGGTTAGGAAGTCAATCATATGAACATTACTTAGAAGAATTAAATAAAGTTTGGTTAGAATGTGTAAGGGTGTTAGCCCCAGATGGAAAATTATGCATAAACATAATGCCTTTCCTTTTGACTGGGAAAGCTGCACGTTTTGATAGAAGAGAAACACGTTTAGTATTAGGAGATATTGAAAGGTTTTTGAACCAAACAAACGAAATGTTTCAATTTGGTTTGTTCATTTGGGATAAAAGAAAAATTGCTCGTTTTAGCTCATTTGGAAGTTATCCTTATCCCCCAAACATATTTTCTACTTATCCATACGAATGGATTACCGTCTTTTCAAAAAAAGGGGCTAGAATAAAAGTTACTAAAGAGATAAAAGACAAATCCAAATTAACAACTAAAGAATGGCAAGATTGGGCTATAAATTCAATTTGGGAGATGCAACCAGCAAAGGCTAAATTTGAAAATCATCCAGCACCATTTCCTGATGAGCTACCTCACAGATTGATAAAACTTTATAGTTTTTACGGCGATACTGTTTTAGACCCCTTTGGAGGCACGGGCACAACAGCAAAAGTTTCATTACAACTTGGAAGGAAAGCTATAGTTTATGAGTTAAATGAAGAGTATTTACCACTGATAAAAAAGAAACTTGAAAAAGTAAGTCAGTAATGATAATAGAACTAAACACAAAGGCAGATTTTATTGAAGTTGTTAATAACAAACCTTCGGGTATACCCCGAAGATATTTAGTAACAGAGATATTCAAGAACAAATTGGAAAAAATTGTTTTTGTTGCAAGTGTTTTGAGAAAGGAAGAATCAAGTAACGTTTTTATTGAAATGAAATACCCACTGGGGAGAAGAAGCAAAAGGATAGAAATAGTTACTATTGAAAAGAAAGTCATTAATTTTTGCAAAATTGTAAAAATGAACGACTTTGACGAAAGTTATTTAGAATTATTGAGCATAATAGATGACGCAATTAATAAACAAAATACAAACGGTTATAAAATAAATGGAGTTTTAATATTCTTAAATGAATACAACACCGAAGTCTTACAGAAATTTATGTTGAACCAGAATATACAATTTCAACATTTTAACATTTCAAATTTCAAGTAACTATGTCATTTTTAATAAACAGGAACCCTCCTGCGCGCCTGCAATGCGTTCATTCTTTATGCAAATTTATTGAACATAAAATGGGCGTTGGAGTAATCTTCAGAATGAGTGATATAAAATTTAATCCTGATGCAGTAAATATTCACAAATTTTGCGACTTACTTATTGAAAATAAAGAACTAGGAATAAGATATTGCAGATATAAAGATAATCCATTTAGTACATCAGGTTGCTCTTTAACTAATGGTGTTTTTGATGATACAACAAAATCTAAAGAAGTAAGCAATACTATAAACTCTCTTCATGCACTAGGATTTGTTGAAAGAATAGGTAACAACTTGCGTCTAACACCCGCAGGCTCAATTTTTTCAAAAACTATATTCAATAGTAAAGAAATGCTTGAAATTCTACAAAATTCTGTTTTAAGGTATGGATTATTTGTCGGGATGATTTTCCAAATTTACAATTTAGATAAGGAAGAGTTTGATACTGCTGAAATTAATGTAGGGTACCCAAAAGCAAATGAAAAAATATTGTACAATGGGAATATGGTTACTATTTCTAGCGGTTCAGAGGATGATAGTATAACTCGGACTAAATCATGTTTATTGGCATGGGCAACAACATGTGGTTTTATTTATCCAATACCTATAATTAATACGCTTGATACAGAAAAGCCACATGTTTCATCAGCAGACTTTATTCTTCAAAATAACCGAAATTGTAGAAAATATAAATTTTTGAAAATACCAGTCAATTTATTCAACGGAAATTTCACTACCGAAAAACCTTTAGATTACAATAATTTAACAAAAAATATAGGTGCTTTACGTGAAAATAATCAAAAGGAAATTCGTGAATTAACATTAGCTGTTAAACCAAAAATCCAAAACAGAAGATTAGCAATTTTATACTTATTAAATAAGGCATTTCAAAGCAAACTAACCTTAAATGTAAATTCACTTGTTCAATTCATGCTTTCACATGAAGACTTGTTTGTTATTGAAAAATCAAATATCAATGACACAATTTGGGAAGAAATAAATATTGCCTTTATTTCAGGAATACCCTTTTCAATTGAAAGTGACAATGAATTAAGACCGCAGACTGGATTAAACCTTGTGGAGTTGACTCTGAATGCACCCCATGATTTAATTATAACCTTAGATAAATTTAATTTCTAATGAGTGTAAATAATAATAAAAAATGTGCATACACATACGATTCTAAGTTGCCTCCATGTGTTATTCTAAGGGTTCACAAATACAGCTATTTAAGTGATTTTATAAATGATAAAAAGTCTAAAGTTGATGATTTAGCAATTGCACTAAAAATAGATTGCATTGAATTTAAGGGAGACCATATTGAT
>CANCPZ010000175.1 GCA_947380175.1 Bacteroidota bacterium
ACATCTGAAAATAATAAATTTGAAGTATGGGATGCTACCCGTCCTATAAATACGGATGCGCGATTAATCTTACTAACCATCAATGATTTAGAAGGCAAATCAACCCTTTGGCATTCATCTGCTCACCTGATGGCCGAAGCGTTGGAAGCTATTTATCCCGGAACAAAATTTGGTATTGGACCAGCTATAGAAAATGGCTTTTATTACGATATTGATTTGGGAGGTAAGCCTTTTTCTCAGGAAGACTTTAAAAAGGTAGAAGAAAAAATACTTGAATTAGCGCGTTTGGGAAATGAATTTAAACGAACCGAAGTTTCAAAAACTGATGCTATTGCTTATTTTAAAGAAAAAAATGATGAATACAAACTAGATCTTTTGGATGGCTTAGAAGATGGTAGCATTACTTTTTACCAACAAGGCAACTTTACAGACTTGTGTCGTGGCCCACACATTCCGAATACAAGCTTTATTAAAGCTGTAAAATTAATGAATGTTGCTGGTGCTTATTGGCGCGGTGATGAAAAAAATAAAATGCTTACGCGTGTTTATGCAATCACTTTTACAAAGCAAAAAGATTTAACTGATTATTTAATTTTATTGGAGGAAGCAAAAAAACGCGATCACCGTAAATTAGGTAAAGAATTAGAATTATTTGCTTTTTCTGAAAAAGTAGGAATGGGCTTACCACTATGGTTGCCAAAAGGTGCTGCTTTGCGCGAACGATTAATCCAATTCTTACAAAAACAACAACTAAAAAATGGTTATTTACCTGTAGCTACTCCACATATTGGTAATAAGAATTTATACATCACATCAGGCCATTACGAAAAATATGGTGCCGATTCTTTTCAACCTATTCGCACACCTCACGAAGGCGAAGAGTTTTTCTTAAAACCAATGAATTGCCCGCATCATTGCGAAATTTATAAAACATCTCCTCGATCTTATAAAGATTTACCTATCCGGTTTGCCGAATTTGGCACTGTTTACAGATATGAACAGGCCGGCGAATTGCATGGATTAACTCGCGTTAGAGGATTTACTCAAGATGATGCTCATTTATTTTGTCGTCCAGATCAGGTTAAAGAAGAGTTTTGCAAAGTAATTGATTTGGTATTGTATGTATTTAAAGCACTCGATTTTAAAGACTTTACAGCACAGATATCTTTGCGCGACCCTGATAATAAAACTAAATATATTGGTAGCGACGAAAATTGGGCTTTAGCTGAAAATGCAATCATTGAATCTGCAGCTGAAAAAGGATTGTCCACCATTGTGGAGTTAGGCGAAGCTGCATTTTATGGCCCAAAATTAGATTTTATGGTCAAAGATGCGATAGGTCGAAAATGGCAACTTGGAACAATTCAGGTAGATTATAACTTACCTGAACGCTTTGAATTAGAATATACAGGAAGCGACAATCAAAAACACCGCCCTGTTATGATTCATCGTGCCCCATTTGGTTCATTAGAAAGATTTATTGCCGTATTGATTGAACATTGCGCAGGTAAATTCCCATTATGGTTAACACCTGATCAATTTGCACTATTACCAATTAGTGAAAAATATAACGATTACGCAAAAAAAGTTTTAGAATTACTAAAAAATTACGATATTCGCGGGCTCGTAGACGAAAGGAACGAGAAAATTGGCAAAAAAATACGTGATACTGAATTACAGAAAGTACCATATATGCTGATAGTTGGAGAGAAAGAAGAGGCTGAAAATATGGTTTCAGTGCGTAAGCAAGGCGAAGGCGATTTAGGAAGTTTTAGTATTGAAGATTTTGCAAAAATCATTAATACAGAAATTGAAAATAGATTTATTTAACAAAAAGAGTATTCAATAAAAATTAGGAGGAACAAAGTATAGCAGCGCCATTCAACCCAAATGCCGGTAAATTTAACAAACCGACAACACCAGGAAAATTTGTAAAACCAGCTCCAACAGGACCTCGTCCTGACAATCGTTTTGGAAGAGGTGGTCAAAAACGAAAAGAAGATTTACATAATATTAACGAGCGAATTAGAGCTCGTGAAGTACGTGTAATTGCCGAAGGATTAGAACCTGCTGTTTATCCTCTTGAAAAAGCCCTTGAGATTGCTAAAGACATGGGGTTAGATTTGGTTGAAATATCACCAAATGCAGAACCTCCTGTTTGTAGAGTTGTTGACTATAAAAAGTTTTTATACGATCAAAAGAAAAAACAAAAAGAATTAAAAGCGAAAGCAGCAAAAACAGTAATTAAAGAAATTCGCTTTGGTCCGCAGACAGATGAACATGATTTTAATTTCAAAAAGAATCATGCTATCAAGTTTTTACAAGAAGGTTCAAAAGTTAAGGCTTTTGTCTTTTTTAAAGGACGTTCTATTTTATTTAAAGAGCAAGGTGAAATTTTATTACTTCGTTTTGTTAGTGAACTTGAAGAGTATGGTAAAGCAGAGCAATTACCCTTATTAGAAGGAAAAAAAATGATTATGGTAATTGCACCAAAAAAGAAATAATTTTTCACAAACTAATTACATGAAAAAATCAATATTAATTATTTTATTACCGCTTATAATAAGCAGTTGCGCCTCTGTTTTTATTCCTAAAAGACAAAAAATTACTATAACTACAAATAATCCTGAGTCAAAAATTTTTTTAGATAAAGAAGAAATTGGTATTGGTACAGCTACTAAAATCAAAATCAAAAAAGAAGGTGCTCACCAAATAGTATTGCAAACACCTGGTTATAAAGATACATATGCTTGCTTAATTCCAACTCATCGCCCTATAGCGTATTGGCCTTTGCAGGTTCTTAATTGTGGAACAGTTATTTATGCAGCGACTGCGCTAATGTTGGACTCTTACAACCCTAAGAATATGTCCTATGAAAAAATAACAAATTTTGATATAAATGATAAAATTGTTGAACGTAAGGCAGTAGATAAATTTATTGAAATATCTAATATTAAATTAGATATAAAAGATAAAAAGAAAGACATTGTTTTGGTTAATGTTGATTGGAACATTGACTTAACTAATGCAATTAAAGATGCTGAAAAAAAACAAAAAGAAAATGCTGCAAAAGCAGACATGAAAGAATTTAAAAAAAATAATAAAAAACAAAAAGGAGCAACTTTAAAAGAAGATAATGAAATTAAATCTGAAGATATTATTTTTAGTGAAAACGTTTACAAAACCTTAAAAAAGAGTGGTTTCATAGATACCATTAATCGTGTTTTTTCTGACAATAACAATACATTGGTTTTAGAAGGGTTAGTAAAAAAGGTTACTTTTTATAATATAGTAGCTAAAAAGAGATCCGGAACGTATCAAAAAGTTAAAGTTGGTTTGGTGTGGTACATAAAAAACACTTATGGTGAAAAAATTGATTCTGTAACAACAGAAGAGTTTTCGGGTGATTTCAATATTTATAGCTCATATTATTCAAACACAACCAAATCTGCAAATGACGATGACAACTTATATTCTAAAATGTTTGCCGACGCTATTGATATTTCATATTTGAATTTACACAAAACATCAAACTTGAAAAAATTCATTAAACAAGATAATAATTTTACTATTTCAGATCCTGTTTTAACACTGGCTGCACCAAAAAATTCTGTTTCAGAAAAGTCGGATGCCGCTTTAGCTTCTGTAATTGTTAAAACTCCTGATGGTCACGGAAGTGGTTTTGCTATTACTCAAGATGGTTACATTATAACTAACTATCATGTTATTGCAGGTAAAATAATTAATAAACCAAGTACTATAAAAATACTAACGTCCTCAGGAGAAGAATTGGAAGGTAAAATTGTTAGATATAATAAATACAGAGATTTGGCTTTAATAAAAGTCAATAAAACATTTGAAAAAGCTTTTAAGGTTACAAATGTTAAATCATTTAAAAACTTACAAGATGTATATACAATTGGTGCGCCTAAATCTGTTGAATTAGGACAATCAGTTTCAGTAGGAGTAATTTCAAACGAGCGAAAAACCAATAATAACAACCTGCTTCAGCTAGGCATGTCGGTAAATGGAGGCAATAGCGGAGGACCTGTTTTTGACAATACGGGTGTTTTGCATGGAGTTATTGTATCAAAATTAATTGGGCAAAATACTGAAGGTGTATCATTTGCTATACCTGGCTATCTCATTCAAGAATTTTTAAATATTAAATATTAATAATAAGTAATAATTTCAATAAAAAATGCCTAAAACAAAAACACATTCAGGTGCAAAAAAGAGATTCTCTTTAACTGGAACAGGGAAAGTAAAAAGAAAACATGCTTTTAAAAGTCATATTTTGACTAAAAAAACTACAAAAGCAAAACGAGCATTAACAGGTACTACCTTGGTTGATGTTACTGATTTGCCTAGAGTAAAAGCAATGTTAGCAATTGGGAAATAAAAAACCTAAATTAATTAATTACAGTTCAACTAAATAATAACCAGGTACTCAGTAGTAAGATTCTTTTAACTGTAAGAACGCTGAAACCAAAAAAAACAACAAAACATGCCTAGATCGGTTAACTCGGTGGCTTCAAGAGCCAGAAGAAAAAAAGTATTAAAACAAACAAAAGGGTATTGGGGTGCACGTAAAAATGTACTTACTATAGCTAAAAATGTTTTAGAAAAAGGTTTAACTTACGCTTATCGCGATAGAAAACAAAAGAAACGTAATTTTCGTGCTATTTGGATTCAACGTATCAATGCTGGTGTTCGCCCTTATGGCTTATCTTACTCTCAATTTATGGGAAAGGTACATGCTAATAATATTGACTTAAATCGTAAAGTATTAGCTGATTTAGCAATGAACAATCCTGAAGCTTTTAAAGCTATAGTAGAATCAGTAAAATAGATAATAGCTATTGATAAAAAGGAAAAGGTTTCTCTAAACGAGAAACCTTTTCCTTTTTATCAATTATCTAAGAAAAATGGAGAAAGTGCATTTTTTTTATTACCTTCTGTATATATTCTAAAAATTGGAGTAGTTTTAGATTTTGATTGAACCACAATTAAAACTTAGAGAATTTTACCTATATTCGCCTTACTAAAAAAAATAATTTAATAATTTAATT
>CANCPZ010000176.1 GCA_947380175.1 Bacteroidota bacterium
AAGAGGACATGGAGAGAAAGAAATATTTGATTATGCTCATAAGAATTCTGAAATTATTAAGAATTCTGAATTTGTTGTGAAACTAACCGGGCGTTTAATAGTAGAAAATATAGATAAAATAATACAAAATCTTATAAAAAAAGATTTTATGGTTTCTGCTAATATATCTAGAAATTTATCCTATTCTGACAGTAGATTTTTTGTTTACAAAAAAGAATTTTATTTAGACTATTTTGAACCGATGCTTAAAAAATTTCTTAGCGACGAACGTAGATTTTATTTTGAGTTTTGTCTTGCTAGAGGAATTCATAATTTAATGGCACATCAAAATGGATTTATTTTATTGCCTTTTTATCCCAAATACATTGGTAGAAATGGAACAACAGATAAAAAGTACAAAAAAGCATTTATCAAAGAAATTAAATATAAAATATATCAAAGAATTAAAATTTATTTCTTTAATCATCCGATTTGAAAGTATCGTGAATGCTACTGATTTATATCCTTTGATAATTGACTCCGTTTAGTCATAGAAATTGAAAACATCAATAAAGATTTCTATCCGGAACCTTAGAGAAGTCAAAATTTATCCTCACCATTTAAACGAGCAAATAGATTAAATTTTTTACTAATGTTTAATTGCCTTTTGATACAATCTAGCTTGAAATCACTAAAAATATGTTTTTTAACTCCCTAAACTTCGCCATTTTCTTACCTATAGTTTTTATACTCTATTGGTTTGTGACTGCGAAAAACTTAAAATTTCAAAATATACTATTACTGTTATCAAGCTACTTTTTTTATGCTTGCTGGGATTGGCGGTTTTTATTCTTACTTATTTTTTCTACACTATTAGATTATTATACAGGGATTAAAATGTCGGATGCCAAAAATCAAAACAACAAAAAGTTTTGGTTTTGGTTGAGTATTACTATAAATCTTGGTTTTCTGGGTGTTTTTAAGTACTACAATTTTTTTGCTGCCTCTTTTGCTGATGCTATTGCTAACTTTGGATTGCAGGTGAATCCGTGGACTTTGAAAGTAATTCTGCCTGTTGGAATTTCTTTCTATACTTTTCATGGACTCTCTTATGTTATCGATATTTACAAAGACAGAATAAAGGTAGAGAAAAATTTCATTGATTACTCGGTTTTCGTGAGCTTTTTTCCATTATTGGTTGCAGGACCTATAGAACGGGCTACCCATTTATTGCCACAGATTCAGAAAAAAAGAACATTTAATTATGTTAAAGCCGTGGATGGTCTACGTCAGATTTTGTGGGGACTGTTTAAAAAAATTGTTATTGCTGATAATTGTGCGGAATTTGCTAATATGATTTTTGACAATCATATTGCATATTCTGGAAGTACTTTATTATTGGGAGCTGTGTTTTTTGCCTTTCAAATTTATGGGGATTTTTCAGGCTATTCAGATATTGCATTAGGAACGGCAAGGCTTTTCGGGATCGATTTATTAAGAAACTTTGCTTTTCCTTATTTCTCCAGGGATATAGCTGAATTTTGGAGGCGTTGGCATATTTCACTTTCCAGTTGGTTTCGGGATTATTTATACATACCCTTGGGAGGAAGTAAAGGCGGAATGTGGATGAAAGTTCGCAATACGTTTATCATATTTTTAGTTAGTGGTTTTTGGCATGGAGCCAATTGGACCTTTATTGCGTGGGGATTTCTAAATGCTTTATATATTATGCCTTCTATTATTTTTAATACCAACAGAAATAATATGGATATTGTGGCTCGAGGCAAATACTTGCCTAGTTTAAAAGAATTTTTTCAAATCGCGATGACTTTTAGTCTTACCGTTTTTGCTTGGATATTTTTTAGATCAGATAGCCTTTCTCAAGCTTTTGAAATAATAACTAGAATTTTATCAAAAACTACGCTTACGATTCCTGAGTTTAGAGGTTTGTATAAAGCTTTGGTAACTTTAATGCTAACTGTTTTTTTTATTATTTTGGAATGGATTGGAAGAGAAAACGATTTTGCTATTCAGAAATTTGGGTTTAAGTGGAAAAGAAGTTTCCGATGGATGTTTTATTTAGTAATAGTGTTTTTTATTTTTTACTTTGCGGGTAAAGAACAAGTATTTATCTATTTTAATTTCTAAATGAAAAAATTTTGTAAGGATGTTTCAGTTTTTTTATTCATTATTACAACAATTGTTGTTGTGGATGTTTTTTTGCAAAAAACTCTTTTATTTAAAGATAACAATGTAAAATTAACTAAAAACTATTCTATTTTAATTCTAGGTCATTCTCATCCAGCTCAGGCTTATGATACTAATTATATAAAAAACACGATTAATATGGCTACAGCAGGAGAGGCTTATCTTTATACCTATTTTAAAGCAAAAAAAGTAATTGACAATAATTCACAAATTAAAAAAGTTTTTGTAGAGTTTACCAATAATCAAATTGAAAAAGGAATGGATAATTGGATATGGGATGATGTTCATCTTCAATATCGAATTAAGGAATGTTGGGTTTTATTAGACAATGAAGCATTACAATTACTCTATAATAAAAATCCAACAGGTTTCATTAATGCTTTTTCAAAAAGTCTATTTGACAATTTAGGGCGTTTATTTGTAAGTAAAAATGCAATCATAAAAAGAGAAGGGATTCATAAAATTGGGGCAACTGATGAGATTAGTATTAATAATAAACAATTGTCAAAATTAAAATCAAGAAAAAATTTAAATTATGACCTTGAAATTTCAGATTACAATATATTCTATTTGCAGAAAATTGTAAAATACTGTCAAGACAAACATATAGAAGTTTGTTTGATAAGAAGTCCGATGCATAAAAATTATGATGTTTCATTTACTGAACATAAATTCAAAGAAATCTTGCGTACAAAATTTAAAAATGTGGAATGGTTAGATAATAAAGATTTTCCAATACCGGATAAAGGGTTTCAAGATTCAGAGCATTTAAATTCGTATGGTGCCAAAATCTATTCTCAATATTTTAATAAACAAATCAATAAATAATCTACCGTTAAATTATTTAGTTTAACACAAAAAAATCAATCAATTATATGTTTTTTAACTCCTTAAGCTTCGCCATTTTCTTACCCATAGTTTTTATACTCTATTGGTTCATGACAGCGAAAAACTTAAAATTTCAAAATATCCTACTACTTGTATCAAGCTACTTTTTTTATGCTTGTTGGGATTGGCGGTTTTTGTTTCTGTTGATTTTCTCTACGCTATTAGATTATTATACAGGAATTAAAATGTCAGATACCAAGAGTGAAACTAGCAAAAAGTTTTGGTTTTGGTTGAGTATTTCTGTAAATCTAGGATTTTTAGGTGTTTTTAAATATTATAATTTTTTTGCTGCTTCTTTTGCCGATGCTATTGCTAATTTTGGAATGCAAGTAAATCCTTGGACCTTAAAAGTGATTTTACCAGTGGGTATTTCTTTTTATACTTTTCACGGTCTTTCTTATGTTATCGATATTTATAAAGACCGAATAAAAGCGGAAAAGAATTTTATTGATTACTCCGTTTTTGTGAGTTTTTTTCCGTTATTGGTTGCTGGGCCTATTGAACGTGCGACACATTTGCTTCCTCAAATTCAGAAAAAAAGAGTTTTCAATTATGCCAATGCAGTTGATGGATTGAAACAAATATTGTGGGGATTATTCAAGAAAGTAGTGATAGCAGACCAATGTGCCGAAATTGCCAACATGACCTTTAATAATTCGGGGGATTATTCAGGGAGCACTTTGGCCTTAGGAGCTGTATTTTTTGCTTTTCAAATTTACGGTGATTTTTCAGGTTATTCAGATATTGCATTAGGAACAGCTCGACTTTTTGGGATTGATTTATTAAGAAACTTTGCGTTTCCTTATTTCTCAAGAGATATTGCGGAGTTTTGGCGTCGTTGGCATATTTCACTTTCCACCTGGTTCCGGGATTATTTATACATACCCTTGGGAGGAAGCAAGGGCGGGATGTGGATGAAAGTTCGCAATACGTTTATCATATTTTTAGTTAGTGGTTTTTGGCATGGAGCCAATTGGACTTTTATTATTTGGGGATTTCTGAATGCATTATATATTATGCCCTCGATTATTTTTAATACCAACAGGAATAATTTAGATATAGTTGCCCAGGGAAAATATCTGCCTAGTTTGAAAGAATTCCTTCAAATAGGGACGACTTTTACTTTAACGGTTTTTGCCTGGATATTTTTCAGGGCAGAAAATATAGGACATGCGCTAAGTTATATATCCGAAATATTTTCTAGTTCTTTTTTTATAAAACCATCGCTTTTGATGAAGCATACCCTTTTAACTAAACCTTTGTATTTATTAATTTTCATTTTTATTTTAATAGAATGGTTAGGAAGACAACAACAATATGCTATTGCGGTAGTAACTAATTCATGGCCAAAAGTGATTCGCTATGGATTTTACTATTTAATCATTATTGGAATTTTATGGTTTTCAGGTAAAGAGCAACAATTTATTTATTTTCAATTTTAGTTATGAAAAAGTTTATCGTAAAAATTGTACTATTTAGTTTGCCAATTGCCTTTTTATACCTTTTTACTTTGGTTTTTTATGCAACGGATAAAGGGGATTTAATACGAGTTGGATATATAATTGATAAGGGTGATTATAGAAGTATTTTTAAAGAAGAATTGGAGCGAAAAATTTTATTCACTAAAGTATCAAGTATCAATCTAAAAGCACCTAAAAAATATACGGTTCTTACCATAGGAGATTCTTTTTCAGAGCAATTTGGATTTGGATATAAAAACTATTTAGCCCAAAAATCAACTATTTCGGTTTTACATTTAGACAGTTTCTTGAGCGGAAATCCTATTCAAACACTATATGGTCTTTTAAATGGTAATGTGTTAGACAAAATAAAGGTGAATTATATTATACTGCAATCGGTAGAAAGGGAATTTGTAATTCGTGGAAAAAATGTCGATGTTGGTAAAATTATAAGTATTAATTCTCTTGATAAAGGGATTAAAAAAAATAATTACTCAAATTCAATTAATAAATTTAAAAACG